>CAYQBU010000029.1:0-30524 GCA_964415785.1 uncultured Bradymonadales bacterium | reverse complement strand
ATCGAGCGCAGAAAGAAGCAGAAGTTGCGTCGATCCGCTCCGATCTCGAGAACGCGAAATCGGTCATTCTGGCAAATCACACCGGGATCGATGTCAATACGGTCAACGCGTTGCGCGCAGAGTTTCGCGCCAACAACGTGAAGTATCGCGTGGTCAAGAACACCTTGGCCAAAATCGCGATTCAAGACACCGATCTGGCAGAGATCGCCGACATGTTCAAAGGACCGACGGCCATCGCGTATAGCGAAGAAGACGCCGTCAGCCCCGCGAAGGTGATCAAAGAGTTTGCCAAAGACAACGATGAATACGAGGTGCGAGGCGGCTTTCTCGACGGGTCGACGCTCGATATCGACGGCGTCAATCAGTTGGCCGAGATGCCCAGCAAGGATGAGATGAGGGCGAGGGTCCTGAGCTTGTTCGAAGCGGTCCCATCGAAGTTCCTTCGCGTCCTCAATGCAGCGCCCAACGATTTTGTACAGGTGTTGCAAGCGCGCAAACGAGATCTGGACGAGAGCGCATAAACCCATTGGCCCGCCAGCGAAGGCGGAGCTTATTAAGGAGACAGACTCATGGCAGATGTAAACAAAGAGCAAGTAATCGATTATCTCAGTGACCTCAGCGTCATGGAGCTCAGCGACCTGGTCGAAGAGCTGGAAGACAAGTGGGGTGTCAGCGCCGAAGCAGCAGCACCGGTGATGATGGCCGGTGGCGCCGCCGGTGGCGGTGGTGCTGAGGAAGAGCAGACCGAATTTGACGTCGTGCTCAAGAGCTTCGGTGCTCAGAAGATCAAGGTCATCAAAGCGGCTCGTGAGATCACGGGACTGGGTCTCAAAGACGCCAAGGACCTGGTGGAGAGCGCTCCGACCCCCATCAAGGAAGGTCTTGATAAGGACGAAGCGGAAGACATCAAAGAGAAGCTCGAAGAGTCCGGCGCCGAGGTCGAACTCAAGTAAGACGTCTCGCGCGTGAAGCGCGGAGCGTTTGAAAAAAAGCCGCCGCCGATTCCGTTGAGGAGTCGGCGGCGGCTTTTTTGGTGCGGTGGATCAGCGCTTGCGGTCAGTCTTCGTCGCCATCGTCGGCGAGGTCACGGGCCACGGCGGAGGCCAGTTCACCGACGGTGAGGCCATTTTCCCAGGCGGGGATGGAGGTGCTGTCATCGCTCAAGGCCTCCACGGCCTCGAGCACCTCGTCGCTGCCGGTGCGCCAGGCGCATTGAAGGCCCAGGACCTGAGCGGGCCAGCGATCCATTTCCATGAGCTGAACAAAGCCATCGGGATCGGCGTCGAATTCCTCTTCGTCGATGCCCGTATTGGTATAATTGCAGAGGTATTCGGCGCGATTTTGGAACTCGTTGTCATCGCCATCGTAGGCGTCGGGGTCGGTGGGCAGGTTTTCTCCGATGGCGACCAGGCCGGCGACGCCGGCGGCGTCGAGCATATTGGTGGCCACCGCCCAGCGTCGCAGGCCCTGGTGGTGGGTCAAGGCTTCGGCCAGGGGGCCGAGGTTGTCGGCGGTGAGGACATCGCCGAGAATATTGACGGAGAGCTGGAAGAGCTGGTCGTCGACCTGCTCGGCGGCCAAGACCTCTTCGATAAAGGGCACGATGCCGTCGCTTTCGGCGCCATCGATGGCGCGGAGAATGCGATCGGAGAGGTCGGGGAATTCCTCCAGTGCCCGTTCGGCGACGGCGGCGTCGATGGCGCGGTGAGCGTCTTGTTCATGCTCATCCTCCGGGACGTGTCTGCGCAGGGAGTTGGCCACATTGCCGGGGTCGTAGGCGTCGTGGATCCAGGAGGCGACGCCCTCGTAGGCGTTGGGCCCGGCGAGGGGGGCAAGCAGGGGAATGCGGGTATCGGCCCACTGGGTGCGGGCTTCTTGATCCTGGCTGATCCAGTCGCGGAGAATCTCTTGAGCGCGCTCGCGATCCTCGCCCTCGAGATGGGGCGTCAGGTGGTAGAGGGCGTCGACGGCGCGGATGGACTGATCGCCGTCTGGGGCGATCTCGCCCCCGTCTTCGAGCAGCTCGTCGGTGAGCTCGGGGAAGTCCTGAGCTTCCCACATCTCGTTGACCGTGGGCATGGCGGCGCTGGCGATATGAAGGCGAGTCTCCTCATCTTCGATCCCATCGAGGGTATTGTTGATGTGGCGACCAATGCCCTCTTCGACCAGGATTTGCATGCCCCGCTCGCGGACGTCCATAGGCTCACTATCGTCTTGAACCCAGGCCGAGATTTGTTCGAGACCGCCCTGAGCGGTACGCCACTCCTCGAGGTCTTCGGGGGAGCGATCGCAGCCCAGAGAGGTGATCAACAGGCCGACGAGAAGAATGGAGATAAGAGGTCGAAACATGGGCAATTCCGATGATAAAAATACAGGAAATGGCCAGGGTAGAGGCCGCCGAAATCAGCAATGACCACTCGAATTATAGAGCCCGCGATCCGGTTGTCTAGCTGGAGGGAAAGAAGCGCCAGGTTACAGGGGAAAAATGACGGCCTGCAAGGGCAGTCAAGGCTTGTTGAAAAGCGGTGGAGTTGATAGGGTTTCGCGACTTTGCGGGTCGTACGCTCGCGCGCACGCGCCGCACTAAATGATGATGAACATCTGAAGGACAGCTCATGACCGAATCGGTCGATATCGTACCCATCAATATCGAAGAAGAGATCCGTCAATCCTATATGGATTACGCGATGAGCGTGATCATCGGCCGGGCGTTGCCCGACGTAAGGGACGGACTCAAGCCAGTGCACCGCCGGATCCTCTTTGCTCAGCGGGATCTGGGCAATCGGTGGAATACGGCGCACAAGAAGTCGGCTCGCGTCGTCGGTGATGTGATCGGTAAGTATCACCCCCACGGCGATAGCGCGGTCTACGATGCGTTGGTGCGCCTGGCGCAGAGCTGGAATATGCGGGTTCCCCTGGTCGACGGTCAGGGAAATTTCGGAAGTATTGACGGCGACCCGGCAGCGGCGATGCGGTATACAGAAGTTCGCATGGCGAAGGTAGCCGGCGAATTGTTGGCCGATATCGACAAGGATACGGTCGATTGGGTGCCGAACTACGACGATACGATGGAGGAGCCGTCGGTATTGCCGACGCGGATGCCGAACTTGCTGGTCAACGGCTCGTCGGGAATCGCCGTGGGCATGTCGACCAATATCCCGCCCCACAACCTGGGTGAGGTCATCGACGGCACCCTGGCGTTGATCGAAAATCCCAATATGTCGGTCGAAGAGCTCATGGAGTATATCCCGGGCCCGGATTTCCCGACGGCAGGGACGCTCTATGGTCACGACGGCCTTCGCAAGGCCTATGGCAAGGGGCGAGGCATCATTAAGATGCGGGCCACCGCCGATATTGAGCCCGACGAGAAGACGGGCAAAGCCTCGATCATCGTCTCCGAGCTGCCCTATCAGGTCAATAAGGCGCGGCTCATTGAAAAGATCGCCGGGCTGGTGCGCGACAAGAAGCTCGACGGGGTCACGGATCTTCGCGACGAATCGGATCGCGACGGGATGCGGATCGTGGTGGAGCTTCGCCGCGATGTGATTCCCGAGGTGATCCTCAATAAGCTGTACAAGATGACGGCCATGCAGTCGTCATTTGGCATCATCATGCTGGCCATTGTGCACGGTCAGCCCAAGGTGATGCCCCTTCGAGAAGTGTTGAACCACTTCGTCGACTTTCGACGCGATGTGGTCACGCGCCGTACGCTCCATGACCTGAGGAAGAATGAGCAGCGCGCTCATATTCTGGAAGGGCTCAAGATCGCGCTGGACTTCATGGACGCCGTGATCGCCCTGATTCGAGGGAGCGATTCTCCCGATGAGGCGCGAACGGGATTGATGGATCGCTTTGAGTTGTCGCGGGCTCAGGCCCAGGCGATTTTGCAGATGCGTCTGCAAAAGCTCACCGGTCTGGAGCGCGAAAAGATCCTCGGCGAATTGGCGGAAGTGCGGGCGGAGATCGAGCGTTTGCGAGCGATCTTGTCCGATGAGAAGAAGCTCATGGGCGTGATCGTCGACGAGCTCCAAGAGGTGCGCGACGAGTATGCCGAAGAGCGGCGCACCAAGATTTTGCACAACGTCACGGAGCTGTCGAAGCTGGATCTGATCGCCGAAGAGGAAATGGTGGTCACCTTGAGCCATACGGGCTATATCAAGCGAACGCCCCTGGCCGAATACCGGGCCCAGCATCGAGGCGGACGCGGAAAACGTGGGATGCAGACGAAAGACGAGGATTTCGTCAACGATATGTTTGTCGCCTCCACGCATACCAATTTGTTGATCTTTACCTCCGTGGGCAAGGTCTACAAGTTGATGGTTCACGAATTGCCTCAAGGCTCGCGAACGACGCGTGGCAAAGCGGTGATCAACCTGCTGCCCATTGAGAAGGGCGAAAAGATCAAGGCGATCTTGCCCTTCGAAGAATTCGAAGAGGGCAAGAATATCGTCACGGCCACTCGACGGGGAATCGTCAAGAAGACGAAATTGATGGACTACGCCAATGTTCACGCCGGTGGAATCCTGGCAATGGGCTTTAAGAGCGACGACGACACCTTGATCGACGTGCGGGTGACCGAGGGCGACGATCGGCTCTTTTTGGCGAGCGCCAATGGACAGTCGATCTGCTTCCACGAATCCGACGTGCGGGCGATGGGGCGAACGGCGGCCGGCGTGATCGGTATGAAGTTCAAAGGCGAAGACGAATTGGTTGGCATGGACGTCATCGGTGCCGATGATCAGACGTCAACGGTGCTGACGATCACCGAAAAGGGCTATGGCAAGCGCACGGAAGTCGATGAGTACCGAATCCAGGGCCGGGGAGGCATGGGAATCGTGACCATCAAGACCAATGAGCGAAATGGCAAATTGGTGGGCGTGGGAGTCGTCGATAACGAACAAGAGCTGTTGCTGGTCAGCGACCAGGGCCAGATCTTGCGCACCCGGGTCTCTCAGATCTCGACCTATGGAAGAAATACCCAGGGCGTGACGGTGATGAACCTCGACGAAGGCGAGTCGGTGGTCTCCATCGCGGCGCTGGAGCCGGAAGCGGAAGAGGAAGAAGAGGCCGTCGAAGAGGGCGAAGAGAAAACGCCGGAAACCGAGGAAGATAGCGGTGATACGGTGGTCGAAGAGGATGCTCTAGAGGATGGAACGGAGGGCGAATAACAGCGGGTTGACGGTGCTCAAAACGCTGTGTTAAAGCGGGGCGCCGGTCGATCAAGTAGAACCGGAAGCGGTGGCGCCCGAAGCCCTGGAAGAGGCAACAGAGGCGACTCCCATGAGTGGTGACGAAGAACCATCGATGTGGCTGCGAACGGCAGCCGTAGCAGCGATGGGGTTTGAATTGGTCGGCTTTGTATTGGCCGGCGTATTCATCGGCACCTGGATCGACGGCCGATTCGATAGCTCCCCAACGGGATTGTTGATCAGTCTGGCGTTGGCGATGTTGGGAGCTGGATGGCATATCCATCTGGTGACCCGGCGCTTTTTGAGTGACGAAGAGGCCTCATGAAGCTGGAGAGACGGTTTCTCAACGCGGCCCTGAAGACCCAAGTGGGACTCGGGGTGCTGGCGACGGCGATAAGCGGGCTGGTCATTTCGGTTCGCTTTGGTTATTCGCTGGCCATGGGATGTGCCCTGAGCGCGACCAGCTTGTGGGTCACGATGGTGGCCGTGGAAAAGATGATGCAAGGCGCCCTCAAAGGCCAAAAGCAAGTCGCCTTCTGGGCGGTGGTCCTGGCGTTCAAATTGGCGGCCCTCTTTGGGGCCGTGGTCATCGCCCTGGCATTTATTGGAGCCCAGCCGGTGGCCTTTGTGATTGGATTTAAGTTGCTTCTGCCGGCCCTTGGCTGGCAGGCCTATCGTACTTCCGCTTTCCCCAGGGAAGCGGCAGGTGAACCCGACGACGATATAGAGAGTCTGTAGTCCATGGCTGACTTTACGTTCATCGATTTTTTTCCCGACGTCGCCAATCGCGAGTATAACGACGTCTTCGGCAATCCCCTGCTCGATCCCACGGCGTCGGTGGGGATCAACCACGTGGTATTTACCGGTGTGTTGGTGCTCGGGATCATCGTCTTGGCCTGGATTGCGCGCCGAAAGTACACGGATCGCGACCGGGCTTTGATACCGGATGGAAAGTTAACGGTGGCCAGCTTCTTCGAAGTGATCTTCGAAGGGGTCATCAAGATGATGTCCGATATGATGGGGGAGAAGAACGCCAAAAAGTTCTTTCCCCTGATCGCGTCGTTGGCGGTGTTTATCTTTATCGGAAATGTGATGGGATTGGTGGTGGGCCTGTACCCGCCGACCTCGAATCTCAATACAGCCCTGGCGTGCGCGGTGGTGGTCTTCTTGGTCTATAATGTGGCCGGGGTCGCCGAGCAGGGACTCGTAGGGTATATCAAGCACTTTTTCATGGGGCCAATCTTTATGGCCCCCGTAATGTTCGTCATCGAGATGGTCAGCCATGCATTTCGGCCGGTCAGTCTCTCCGTGCGTTTGACGGGAAATATGACGGGCGATCACATCATGTTGGAGATCTTCGGAGATCTGGCGGCAGGGATGATCAATATCCCCTTTTTACTGCCGATTCCGTTTATGTTTTTGGGTCTGTTGGTCAGCGTGATTCAGGCCTTGATCTTCTGCATGCTATCAAGCATTTACATCAGTCTCGCCGTCTCCCACGACGACCATTGACGGCAGCGATAAAAAGTTGTTAATCGCGGGAACCAACAAGCATGTTGCTTGCGTAAAATAGGCACCCGACCCCAAGGCGTGAACCGGTAAGACGGAGGCGCCCGCAATCAGGAGGAAGTAGTTTCATGTTGAACCGAAAGAGCCTAGTATTTTTGAGCACCTTCGCCCTTGTCGCCCTCTGGAGCACGGTGGCCTTTGCTGCCGATATTGGAGCGGCAGATAACGTCTTCACCACTTATAGCTGGGTCGCCGTTGGCGCAGGCCTGGGCATCGGTATCGCCGCCTTTGGTGGCGCCCTCGGCATGGGCCGGGCGGCCGGTGAAGCCCTGGGCGGAATCGCCCGCAACCCCGGAGCAGCGGGCAAGATCTTTACGCCCTTCATTATTGCTCTGGCCCTGATTGAGGCGCTGGCCATTTACGCCTTCGTGATCGCGATTTTGCTGGTGCTCTCCATCGAGATGCCCGGCGACTACACGCAGCTGATGGAGCTCGTGGAAGCGATGTCGAACTGAGCCTAGCGGCTTAGCGACACCAAAACGCCTTCGGCCCCGACGGGTCGAAGGCGTTTTGTCGTTTGGGGGCAGAGCCTGGAAATCAGGCTGTCCAGCGAAGGATCATGATCGGGGCGTCGTCGGCGGGGCAATGGCCCAAGACCTCGGCGCCGGCGCGCAGGTAGGCAGTGGCCAGGGGGTGTTCGATGGCGCCGGCGATGATCTGCTGGAGGTAAGCGGGCGGCGAGTAGATGTTGGCGACGGCCGGATAGTTGGGAAGGCAGAGAGCGGTGAGATAGCCCTTGAGGCCGAAGCGTCGGACATGGCGCGCCAGGCAATGGGGGCCGAGGCAGCTCCAGGGATCGCTGGGAAAAGGGGGCGGTGAAGTGGCCACCAGGAGGCCGGTGCTCAGGGCCCAGGCGCCCTGAACGTCAATATTTGCCTCGATGGCCGGGTGCGCCATGGAGGGGTAGCCGATGGAGGATGGGGCGGAGTAGGAGATGTGGGCGATGCCGCGCCAGGCAAACCAACGTTGATCGATGAGTCCCAGTAGGTGGCGCGTGGTGTGGGGGCGGGCGAGGGTGGACTCCAGGGGCCGCCACGGCCGTTGTTGATGGCCCAAAAAGCGGTCGATAGGATCGCGGGGTGTCGATCGCAGACAGATGCGCGGGTGCGATTGGGTATCAAAGATTGGGGTCATGGTGCGGGATCTCCTCGCCCGGATTATCTGCGACTTTTGCTTGATTTTGGCCGCTCAGCACTGATTTTGCCTCGTCACGGCGTCTCATGAATAATCCGGGCTGAAGGTGCGCTACGAAGTCCCATTAATAATCTGGGCTAAAATCAGGGGCAAGGAGAAGCGGTGATCACGGGGGGAGAAGTCTTGCACCCCTAGGTGGGCTGTGATTAAATGGCGCAGTCTTATGCCGATTGCGACACCACATAACGGCGCTGGCGGGGCGTGTCCAGACGTCGTTGAAGACGTACGGTCGGGTGGTCGTCTCAGGCATCCTTTCAAGTTCTACCTGGAGCAGACTTCGGAATGATTGTCCAGTGTCCAAGCTGTTCAAAACGCTATCGCGTCAATGATGATAATATCCCGGCATCCGGAGGTAAAATCCGGTGCCCGGCGTGTTCTCACTCCTTTGTGGTTTATCCCGATACCGGGGGCGACCAGGGCGGTGAGGTGCACGAGCCTGGAGAGAAGACCCAGGTCGCCAAGCGACCAAATATGGAGGAGTTGCTCAAGGGGATGCAGAACCAGGGCGGGGGGGCTGGAGCTGATGCCGACGCCGGAGGAGGGGGAGGAGAGCCGGAAGCCGATAAGACGGAGGTGATGTCGGGCTCGGAATTGCCGGACTTTGGAAACCTGTTTGGTGGAGGTGGAGAGGCCGGTCCGGACGCGACGACGGAGATGAGTAATCCCCTCGGATCGCCGGGGGACTCGTTGCCGGGAATGACCCCTGATCCGGCAGAAGATGACCGGGCGACCCAGGAGATCGATGCCAATATCGCCAGGGAGAGCCTCAATCAGGTCCAAGAAATCGCTGAATCGAGCGCACCAGTCACAGGGCCAGGTGGAGGTGATGACGATGAGACGCAGATCGCGTCCCCCCCGCCCGATCTGGGCGAGATTCCCCGACCGGGACAGCAGCAGCGGGCATCGGTGCCCGACGATCCGACGCCGCCACCGGGGCATAGCCCCAGCGGCGCTGGTAGTGTAGGTGGCGGCCAGCAATCGGGTCCCGATCCCGATCACGATGGTCCCTGGAAGCTGAGGACCAGTTTCGGGCTGACCTATGAGTTTACGGATAACGACAGTCTTCGCGATTGGATGGCGAAGAAAAACGAGCGCGAGGAATTGGAGGGCTTCGATCTATCGGCTGATGGCGAGGCCTTTTTCCCGCTCACGGAATTTCCGCAATTCAAGCAGGCCCTGGCCGGGGGCTCTGGAGCACATCGGCCATCGCCGGGAAGTGGGGCGCGGCGCCCTTCGTCACCGGGAAGTGTTCCCGGATCGGGACCCATGGGGGCCCCTCCGAGTCCAGGCGCTGCCGGCCAAAATCCGTCGAGCCCCGGCGTCAGTGGTGGACCAGCATCGCAGCCGGGAGGAAGGACGGGATCGAGCGCCGGGGGCAGTGCGGCACCCATGCCGCCATCCGGCGGTGGGCATTCCCCCTTTCAGACGGCGGCCAGCCCCGCCGTGGGGCCCGGTGACAAGCCAGAGCAACCAGCAGCTGCCAAGGAAAAAATCAATCCCGACGAAAAGTTCCAGCCCCCGTCAAGAGACGGCAACCTGCTCAACTGGATGCTCTGGGGAGCATTTGGCCTGCTCTTTGTGGCGGCAGTGATCCTGGCGCTTCAGTTGGGAGGGGTGATCAGCCTGGGCGGTGAAGAGGAAGAAGAGGTGGCGCAGGAAGAAGCGTTGCCGGAGGGGATTCCAGAAGAGGCGATCGACGAAGACGACGATAGCGGAGGCATCTCGGAGCGAGCTCGGTCGGAGGCCCAGCGGTTGATGGAGAGCGCAGAGTCGGACATGGAATCCAACCGGCTGGCCTCGGCGCTGGATCGCCTGGAGCGAGCCTCGGAGTTGGATCCGACGCGTTTTCAACTCTTCGAGATGCAGGCCGAGGTTCACGAGCAGTTGGGTGAAGAAGAACAGGCCCAACAACTTCGAGAACACGCCAACGAGCTACGCGGCGAATCAGAAGGAGTGGCACCCCCACCGCTGCCGGACGACGATGAGGAGGGGTAAGCGGCGGTGATCCATGGACATTTCATGTCCCCAGTGTCAGACGGTTTATGAAATCGATGAGGAGCGCCTTCGTCACTCCAGGCTGACCCTGGAGTGCAGCGCTTGTGGGCACCAATTCGGCGTCGATCCGACGGCGGGCGTCAAGGATGAGCGCCAGCGTCGCTGGATGATTGAGCGCGTTGAACAGGGAGATATTCTCTATTGCGGGGGGTTTGAAGAGTTGCATCAATGGCTGATGGCCCAGAAGGTCGGTCCTAAAGATCGACTCTCCAGGACCGGTCAGAAGTGGACACGACTCGGCGATATTGGGGAGTTTACGCCTATATTTAAGGCTGTGGACTCCATCGCCGAGATTTCGGCAAATCAGGCCGACCGCCCCGATCGGCCACGGGTGAGCTCTCAAGAGGGTGCGGCGAAGCGAAAGGAACAACGAGTACGGCAATCAACAGATCGGCAATTTCAGGCGGCAAAGCCGGAGAATAAGGCGAAAAGAGAGGCGCCGGAAGAGGCGCCAAAGCAGAGGGACAATGGCCGTGAGCGAGCGCAGCAGGCGCCGGCGTCGAAGGTAAACCTGGAGGGAGGGCGCTTTGAAGACCAAGAGGACGTGGAAGCCGGGCTTCCGACGCTCGGGGAGCAGGAGCAGCGCGTGGCCGGGGACGATGGGAGCCGAGGGAAAAAAGGAGGGGGACGCTGGATGGCGGTGCTCTTGGTGATGGTGGTTGTCGCCATCGCCGGGTGGTGGGCGCTGGAAGTGATGCAGGAAGAGGACATGGAGGAGGGCGATGAGGTTCAGGCGACTGCGGGCGAGGCGGTGGCGGCGGGTGCGGAGGATGTGAATACGGCACGGGCTGGAGCGACCACCGCGCAGATGGTGGCGGGGGTGCGGGCGGTGGTCATCGAAGGTCGACAAGCCGGTCTGGCGGCGGCGCGAGATGAAGCGCAGGAGGCTTCAGAAGAAGAGGAAGCGAGGCCGCAAGAGCAGTCGGTAGCCCAGATATTGGCGGGGGCGCAGCGGTCGCGAGACCGGGGCGATATCGCTCAGGCGTTCCAGCGCTACGAGGCGGTATTGGAGCGGCGTCCAGGGCAGCCAGACGCCATGATCGGTGTGGGGTGGACCCACCTTCGCGACGGTGATCCAGGAGCGGCGATCCAGGCATTTGAGGCCGCCTACCGGCGTCACCCCGATCGGGGTGAGGCGCTGATCGGGAAGGCGCGAGCGCATCGCGACCGCAGCGACTACGCGGCGGCGCTCGACCAATACGAGGCCTATCTGGAGGCCCATCCCGGTGGAGACCAGCGCTCGATCGCCGAGTTTCAGAGCCGGGAAATGGCAGATCGGTTGGAGTCGGAAGGGAGTCAGTGATGAGTGGGGAAACGAAGCGTCTGTTTCTGGCGTTCGATCTGTCGATCGAGGTGGTCAATGCACTGGTGGAGGCCAGGCGCCCGCTGGTGGAAAAGTTAAAAGAGCGCTCGCGAAAGGTGCAACCCGTTCGCCCGGAGCTTATTCATCTGACCCTGAAGTTTTTGGGAGACACGCCGACGGCACTGATCCCTCGGCTGATGGGTGAGATGGAGGAGGTCTGTGAACCCCTATTCTCCTTTGATGTGGGGGTGGCCAAGGTGGGGGTCTTTCCGTCGTCGGGACCACCGCGGATCGCCTGGGCGGGGATCGACGATGAGGGCGCGGAGGTGTTGAGCCTGTTGCATCGAAATGTGGACGAAGAACTGCACGAGCGGCTGGGGTTAGACAAAGAGAGGAGGCCTTTCAAACCCCATATCACGTTGGCGCGCATGGGAGGTGGGGCGGCGGTCGTCGAGGAGTGGATGGAGGATTGTGCGAAGCGAGAGTTTGGGCGCAGCCCGATTCGAGAGTTGGCGCTGATGGCCTCGGAGCTGGGACCAGAGGGGCCGCATTACGAGGTGCTACGGCGCTTTGCTCTGGGGAGTCAGTGAAGCGGGATCGATGTAGTGGAGCAGGTTGGAGAGAGCGGCGTAGACGGAGAGGGTCCGGATCTGTTGGCGGGAGCGGCCCAGCCACTGGTAGCGGTTGGACTGAGTGCCATTGGGGGTCGACAGGGCGGTGTGGACGGTGCCCACGGGCTTGTCCTCGGTGCCGCCAGAGGGTCCGGCGATGCCGCTGATGGCGAGGGCGTAGGTGCTGTTGCTGCGCCGGCGCGCGCCATTGGCCATGGCCTCGACGACTTCGGCGCTGACGGCACCGAAGTCGTCGAGCAGGGTTTGGGGGACGTCCAGGAGCCGGTGTTTGGCGTCGTTGGAGTAGGTGAGATAGCCCTCATGGAAGTAGGCGGAGCTGCCGGGGACGGAGGTGATCATGGCTCCCAGGAGTCCGGCGGTGCAGGATTCGGCGACGCTGAGGGTGGCGCCATCGTCGGTGAGGAGGCGGCCCAGTCGCCGGGAGAGCGATTCGGTGTGATCGCCAATAAACCAGGGAGCACTGTGGGCGAGGACCAGGTCGCGGGCGTCATCGAGGCGATGGGGGTCGCCGCTGATGGAGAGGTGGATCACCGGGAAGTCGGCGCGAAAGCCGACGCTGAGGCCGAGGGATTGGAGCTCGTCGACGGTGGGCTCCAGGCGGTCGGCGAGATCGCTTTCGCCGAGGCCAAAGAAGCGAAGACCGATCTGGTGGGTGGAGTGGGCGTCGCCTTTGGGAAGGCAGTGATCGACGAACCATTGAAATTCAGAGGGCACGCCGGCAAAGAAATAGTAGTCGGTACCCCGATGGTGGAGTCGAAAGCCAGCGGCCGTACCGGCCTCAGAGGGGAGGATGGTGGACTGGGCGGGGAATTGGCATTGGCGGCGATGGCCCTCGGTGAGCTGGCGGCCGCGAGACTGGAAATGGTCGCGCAATTGATCAAAATATTCGGGGGCAAAGACGAGGTCCTGGTCGACGAGATCGGCGGCGGCCTCGCGGGTGCGGTCATCATGGGTGGGGCCGAGTCCACCGCTGACCACGACGACGTCCGCTCCGTGAAGGGCATCGAGGGCGTCGACGATGCGGGAGCGTCGGTCATCGACGAAGCGCGCTTCCCGAAGGTCGAATCCCTGACGGGTGCACCATTGGCCCAGGTAGGCGGCGTTGGCGTCGCGGACGCGGCCGTCCAATAATTCATCACCGATACAGCAGATGGCGAATTGGGTCATCGTGGATTCCTAGGTCGAGAACCTCAAAACCGCAGTGGTTACAAGGATGAACACCGAGTTGGAGGCGTCAATCCCGGACGCCGATTCTTGACGTCAAAGGTGGGGCTTTCGTACCGTCGAAACAAGTTGGACTCCCAAATAGATTGTCTCCGATAAGCGACGGCGCCCATGGCCCAACCCTTTGGCGAATACCGCCTCCACGAAAAGATAGCCCAGGGAGGAATGGCCGAGGTGTTTTTGGCCAGTAAATCCGGCGATATCGGCGGGTTTAGGCGGCAGTTGGCGATCAAGCGGATGTTCCCCCACCTCGTCGATCGCGACGATATCATCTCCATGTTCATCGATGAGGCTCGGATCGCGGCCCGCCTGCAACATCCCAACATCGTTCAGATCTACGATCTTGGAGAGCAGGAGGGGACGTTTTTTATCGCCATGGAGTATGTGGAGGGGCTGGATCTGCGCCGGATCTGCGAATTGGGGGTCAAGCAGGGCGATTTTATCAGTCGTCACCTGGCGGTGCATATCATCTGTGAGGTAGCGCGGGGGTTGGGCCATGCCCACGAGCGTCGAGGAGAGGATGGTCGACCGATGCAGATCGTGCATCGCGACGTCTCGCCACAGAATGTACTGGTCAGCTATGGGGGCGACGTCAAATTATGCGATTTTGGCATCGCCAAGGCCGAGAATCGCCTCACAGAGACGCAGGCCGGGGAGTTCAAGGGCAAGTTTTCCTATATGAGCCCCGAGCAATTCGGTCAGGGCAGCCTGGATCACCGAAGCGATATCTTTGCGTTGGGGATCCTTTTATACGAGACGACGGTGGGGACGCGGCTGTTTCGGGCCGACAGCAGTTACGAGACGATGCGGCGGATCACGGAGGGAGAGATCGAGTCGCCACGGGCGATACGAAGCGATTACCCGGCGCAGTTGGAGCAGATCACGATGAAGGCGCTGGCCCTGAAGCCAGAGGATCGCTTCTCGTCGGCCCAGGCGATGGAGCAGGCGCTGCAGGATTGGCTCTTCGATCAGCGCGTGCGGGTGGGGCCGCGCCAATTGGGGGGGTATTTGAGGGGGCTAGATGTCGCACCGAGGGAGCGACATGAGCCTGAGATGGCGGCGGAAACGACGAATGAGCGCCATCCGGCGATCGGGGCAGAAGACGACGAGGATGGCTCGACGGTGGAGGTGGATCCGACGGTGCAGATCGATCTGTCGCTGGGGGATTTGATCGCCATGGAAGAAGAGCGCCTGGAGCAAGAGCGCTCCCAGGAGGAGGTCATTGATCCGACGGTGCAGATCGACCTGAGCGAGGATCGGCTGGAGGCGATGGAGCGAGGCGAGAGGGTGGCGCCAGAGGTCAGGGTTGAGCGCGTCGAAGAGGGGCAGTCGCCGGTGGAGGGGGCAATCACCGACGAGTACGACGAGGGGGCACCGACAGCAGTGGTGTCTCGCGAGGCGACGATGATCGAGGAGTTGCCGGAGGAGACGACATCGCCGATGGACGTCGATGACGAGGTGGCGCGCTCGTCGGAGGCGTTGTGGCAGGGCTCGCAGGAGCCCATCGAATTTGAAGATGATAGCGAAGTGGAGGCCCTGGAGCTCGACGATCTGGAGGCGATGACGATCGATGAGGGGGAGGAGCTGAGGCTGGAGAGGGAAGAGCCGCAGGAGGAGGATGATCCGCCGGTGAGCCGCCGCAAGGAGGCGTCGGTGCGGCGCACGGAGGCCCTGCCGTCGATCGAGCGGCCGAGGCCGGCGGCGGCCGGCGACAACGAGATGCCACTGAAGCGAATGGGCATCGTCGGCGGAAGTGCCGCGCTGGCGATCGCCGTGGGGTTGGCGTTGGTGTGGGCGATGAGCGGAAGTGGTGACGAAGAGGGGCCGGAGCCGGAGGTGGGAGTGGAGGCGATGGTCGGCGAGCAAATGGAGGTGGGGGCGTTGACGGAGTTGGAGGGAGGTGAGCCGGGGCCGGTGCAGGAGCATCGTCTGGAGACGGAGCCCGCAGGAGCGACGGCAGTGGTCAATGGGGTGTTGGTGGAGAGCAAGACGCCGACGAGCGTAGAGCTTCGCCAGGGGGCGACCAATGAGGTGTGGGTGATGAAGCCAGGCTATGGGCCGGCGATGCGGCGCGGCGGGGGTGAGGCGTTGGAGGAGCCCGTGGTTTTAGAGCGCCAGTTGCCAGAGGAGCGCAGGCCCCTGGAGGTGATCAGTGAGCCCGCCGGGGCATGGGTGATGATCGATGGGCAGGAGGCGGGGCGCACGCCGCTTCGCTATGAGAATGCGCCGGTGGGACGGCCCATTCACCTCCAGATGGAGCGCTCCGGTTTTGAACCGGCGGTGGCCTGGCTCAACCTGGAGGGCGTCAATCGGGATCGAGTGGCGCTCCCATTGATGCCAGAGGGCGAAGAGCAGGTGGCGGCGGAGTACGATCTGGAGCCGTCGGGGTCCCAGATTCGCCTCGATGGGCAGCGACTGGGCCAGACCCCGCATCGGATTTCTCACCGAAAGGGAGAGTGGTTGGCGCTGGAGATCGGCGACGAGGCGGGAGCGATGTACGAGCGCTCTCTGGACCTGACGGCGGTGGGGAGCTTTTATCTCGGCGGGATGATCGGGGCGAATTGAGGAAAATTTAATATTTTCCGAAAGGTTGTGGGCCAAGTTGTCGACAATAGAGGGGAGGGCGAATTCGGGCGAGAGCGAGGTGTAGCTCCGAAGGCGCAATGCGAGCAGTAAGGGTGGTTTGGATAAGAGATCAGGAGAGAGCTGTGAGCGACGCGATCAGCGGCCAGATGGCTCAGCAAGCGGCGACGGCGATCCAGGAGGTCGGCGGCGCGGAGGCGACGGATGGGCCGGGGACTCAGGATGGGGGCTTCGACGCCGCCATGGGAGAGCAGGAGGCTCAGGTCGATGGCGTCGAGGACTCGGAGGCGATCCAGGAGGTCGAAGAAGTAGTGGAGGTGGAGGCGGTGAGCCAGATTCCGACCGACGACTTCGTCCAGCAGTTGCTGTCAGAGGAAGATGATATCCAGGCGATGATGGAGCGATGCATCAGCGGTGACACCCTGGATCAGCAGGAGATGCTCCAGATGCAAGCCGTGATCTACAGCTATTCGCAGCGCGTAGATTTGACGACGAAGGTCGTGGAGCAGGCGACGAGCGGTCTCGACAAGGTGATGAATACCCAGGTTTGATGGGGAGCAAATGAGAGAGACGAGGCAAGGGTCAACGACGGTGGGGGTGCAGCGGTGGGTGATGGCGATGGCGGTGGCCGTGGTGTCGGCCGCAGGATTGATGGGATGTAGCGATCCCCTGCACCATGGGTTGGCGGAGGAAGAGGCCAATACGATGATGGTCACCCTGGCCCAGGAGGGCATTGAGGCGCGCAAGGTGGTGGATCCCAGGGATGGAGAGCGGTGGGCGATCGAGGTGGAGCAAAGCCAGCGCGTCGACGCATGGTCGGTCTTGCAGCGCCACGGGTTTCCCAGGCGGGCGGAAGGGGGCTTCGATGATTTTTATCCCGGCGGGGGGTTGATCCCTACGGCGGAGGAGGAGCGGGTCGTGCTCCAATACGCCACATCCAGGGAGTTGCAGAGCAGTTTGCTGCGCATTGACGGGGTGGTGGATGCCCATATCCATCTGGTGTTGCCCGAGCAGCCGCGGATCGCCCTGGCCGGTGCCGAGGTCTCCAAGCCCCGGGCGAGCGTGCTGTTGCAGTGGCGCGAAGATGAAGAGGGGCCGCCGCTGAGCGAAGAGGCGTTGAGGGCGTTGATCAGCGGCGCCGTCGATGGGCTGGAGCCCGAGGCCGTGAGGGTGGTCATGCAGGCCGTGCCCCGTCCGTCGGTGGAAGAGCGAGAAATGGAACCGGCTTATGCCCAGGTGGGGCCGCTGGTGGTGGCGCCGGAGAGCCATCGGATGCTTCAGGCGGTGCTGGCAGTGATGGGCTTGATGGTGGTGTTGATGGCGAGTGCCGTGGTGGCGTTGGTTCTGCGTTTCCGGCGGGTCCGGGCCGGGGGACACCATGGTGGATAGAAAACCGGAGAATAGCGAAAGCCCACAGGAACAGGGGTTTCCGGCGATCATTGAAGCAGGATCGGAGGTGGCCGCTGCGGTGCGTCCCCTGGTGGAGGAGGCCGGGGTGCTCAAGGCCGGTGTGGTCGATGAGTTGGGGGCTCGGCGACGGCGGTTGGAGGCGCTTCGGGAGCAGGCGATCCGGGAATTGGAGGAGGCTCGCGAGGAGGCAGAGGCGATCCGAGCGGCGGCGCGAAAAGAGGGAAAGCGCGAGGGGTTGGGGCAATGCGAGGAGATGCTGGCGAAGGCGAGGGCGGAGTTTGAGGAGCTCCGGCGCTCGGGAGAGCGGGAAATGGTGGAGTTGGCCTTTGAGCTGGCGAGGCGCATTCTGGGTCGATCGCTGGAGCGCCATCCAGAGTGGGTGGCCGATATGGTGGCCGAGGTATTGCCCAGGGCGAGGGGGCATGAGGCGATCGAGATTCGGGTACATCCCGACGATTTGGAGTGGGTCAAGGCGCAGCGCGACGCCTATGCGAGACGGCTGCAGGGAGTGGCGATTTATTTCTGTGGTGACGACGCCGTCGATCGTGGTGGATGCGTCGTGGAGACGGCATCGGGGCGCATCGACGCCTGTTTGGAGACCCAATTGGCGGTGCTTAAGGAGCGACTGACCGGGGAGGAGCGATGAATGAGGGCGCGGATATGGAGAGGTCGTCGCTTCTGGGCGGGGTATGGGACAAGATCGACGCCAGTGGGCCGTCGCTGCGCGAGCGGGGTCGGGTCCAGGAGGTGACGGGGCTGATCGTGCGAGCCACGGTGCCGGGGGCGTCGGTGGGAGAACTCGTGGAGATCGACCCCAGGGGAGCGCCAAAGCGACTGGCAGAGGTAGTGGGGTTTTGTGGTCGAGACGCCATCTTGATGCCACTAGGCGAGGTCCGAGGGGTGGGGCCCGATGCGGCGGTGGAGACGACGGGGAGAGCGCTGGAGCTGCGCTGTGGGCCGGCGCTACTGGGCCGTGTGCTCGATGGATTGGGTCGCCCCATCGATGGAGGGCCGGCCCTGAAGGGACGGGGCATCGAGCGGTGGCCCTTGATGCGGCCGGCCCCCGACCCCTTTCGGCGAAAGCGGATCGGCGAGGCGATGTCGATGGGGATTCGCGCCATCGATGGACTGTTGACGGTGGGGCGAGGCCAGCGGGTGGGGCTATTCGCTGGCTCGGGGGTGGGCAAGTCGACGTTGATGGGCCAGATCGCCCGGGGAAGCGAGGCGGAGGTGGTGGTGATCTCGCTGATCGGAGAGCGGGGGCGCGAGGTGCGCGAGTTCATCGAGGAGGTGTTGGGCGAAGAGGGGATGAAGCGGGCTGTGGTGGTTGTGGCCACCAGCGATGCGCCGAGCCTGATTCGGCTCAAGTCGGCGTTCGTGGCCACGGCGATCGCCGAATACTTCCGGGCCCAGCGAAAGGAGGTGTTATTGATGATGGACTCGGTGACCCGATTTGCGCGGGCCCAGCGCGAGGTGGGGCTGGCGGCGGGCGAGCCGCCGGCGCGTCAGGGCTATCCACCCAGTGTATTCAGTATGTTGCCACGCCTCCTGGAGCGCACAGGCAATGACGCCGAAGGATCGATCACCGCGCTATATACGGTGTTGGTGGCCGGCGGCGATATGGAGGAGCCCATTGCCGACGAAGTACGGGGGATCCTGGATGGCCATATTATTTTGAGTCGCGAGTTGGCGAGCCGGGGCCATTGGCCGGCGATCGATATCTTGCCCTCCCTGTCGCGGGTGATGGGCGATGTGGTGTCGGCCTCGCACGGCGAGGCGGCGAAGCGGTTTCGCGATATTTTGGCCACCTATGAGGCCCACCGCGATCTTATCCGGTTGGGGGCCTATGAGTATGGCAACGATTATGAAGTGGATCTGGCGATCGATTATATCGAGGAGCTGGAGGAGTTTTTACAACAAGGATTAACCGAGCGGACGCCGATCAAGGAGACGGTAGAGCGGATGCTCGATCTATTTGGATAGTTCGTCGATTGGGATCAAGGATGATCATGGAAGAGCAATCAAGGAGCGATGATGAGTGACGATTATGAGCTGGAGGTACTTTGCGAGATACGCCAACGGGAGTTGGAGAAGGCCGAAGAAGAGGTCGGGCGAGCAAAGAAGGCATGGGAGCAGCGACGGCAGGCCTATCAGGAGTGTCGGGCAAAAATGAGGGCCCAACGCCAGGAGCGTCACAAGGCGGAGGAGAGGTTTTCCAAGGACATGGCCAACGGTCATGTTTCGAGCGGTGAGGTGCAGGCTTTTGGGCGCTACAGGCGACGGTTGATCGCCGAAGAGGAGCAGCTGGAGCTAGAAAAGAAGCAGGCCTTGGAGGAGGTGGAGAGGGCGCGCCAGAAGATGGATGAGCGCAAGGAGGCGATGACTGAGGCCATTCGTCAGCTCAAGGCGGTGGAGGGGCATCGAGAGAAATGGGAGGCCAAGCGGAGTCAAAAGGCGAGGCGAAAGGCGTCGAGGGAGATGGATGAAGTGGCGAGTCGTATCTGGCGGGGAGGCTGACCATGGCCAAGGTGGGAGGGGTTCAGGGTGGGTGGTCGGCGCAGGCCGGGGAGGTCAAGGAGCTTCGAAAGGCGATCACGACTCACCTTCAAGAGGAGCAGGTGGCGTCGGTGATGGCGCCGATGATGGGGGAGTTATTGACCCGCCTGGAGGGGTTTTCAGAGCCCGAAGGGGTGGCGACGCTCCCGGAGCCACCCTGGCCGGCGGGAGAGGCAAAGCCGACGGCGGGCCAGACCCAGGTGGCCCTGGAGGCGGTGGGAGAGCGATTCGGTCAAGAGCAGGGGTCGATGCGGGCCTTGCAGGAGATGGGGCAAGTCCTCGAAGATCACCTGGCGATGAAGCATGAGGTGTTGGCGCGCTGCGCGGAGTAGGCAAAGGACGAGGTGGAAGTGAGGAGTAAGGATCGCAGGTTGTGGTTGTTTCGGGATCTGGTGGAAGATCGCGTAGGCGAAAAGGCGCTGGCCGAAGCCTGTGAGGAGGGCAGGGTTGAGCGCTGGGGCCACGACGCCCAGATCCCTCTTTTTTTGGAGGGCGATGAGGTGATCTTGGTGGTGGAGGGGGAGATTCGAGCGAAGCCGGCCCAGGAGGCCAGAGAAGTGAGGTTGCGAAGAGGTGACGCCTTTGGACCGACCATGGAACGGGGAAGTGACGGGGAGTCCCGAGAGCTGGTGCGCTCCCATGGAGAGACGACGCTTTGCCTGATCGGTCAGACGCGGCTCAAGGAATTGTGGCGCGATGAGCAGTGGCGCCGCGAGGTACAGGCCGGCGGGTGGTTCAATAAGTCGCTGGTGGAGGTGCCTCTGTGGCCGCTATTGGGGGCGACGGCGACGACTCGAATGGCGCGCATCCTGGTTCATTTGGTGGAGGAATACGGAGAGGTCGATGGGGATCGAGGAAGGCTCCCCATGGCGTTAAAGCCCCGCCAACTGGCGGAGTTAGCGGGGCTCGACCGCCGGCAATCGCGGCAGGTCTGGGGACTATTTGAAAAGGGGGCCCTGATCGGTGAGGAGTCGGGCCATCTGATCGTGAAAGAGCTTCATCGACTCCGAGACTACGCTCAGGGGGTATGAGGGCGTCAGCGGATTTCAACGCCCCGAATCCAACCGTCGACACCGGGGTAGTCGGCGAGATTGATTTGGAATTCGCACCAGCCAGAATTATTGCCATGGAGGCGAAACTCATTGTGGTCACTGGCGTCGACGTCGAATCGAGTGCGACCCGTGGAGCTCTCACAGACGTCGGGAGTCAAGATATCAATTTCGAGGTTTAGGGAAGTGCAGACGGGCCAGAACTCGCCGCGCACGGATTCCGTATCGGGGGCGAGGTCGACGTCGCGGGTGGAGCCGGCGCGCAGGTCGTCACCGACGGGTTGGAAGTCCAACTCGTCGGGGTGAATGACGTGGAGGCCAAGCTCGCGGTGAGACTGATTGATGACCTGGGCGCGAGAATCGGCGGTGACCACGAATTCGCCCAATTCACTGACGGGGTCGATGTGGAGTCCAGCTTCGTTGCAGACGGAGTTGTCGTGGAGATAGGCGGGGGTCATGGCGACCTGGCAGGCGCGATCGCTGTCGGCGTTGGCGGGGGCCTCACCGATGAGCTTGGTTCCGGTTTGGTTGAAGCGATAGAAATCCAGGTGCATGGACTCATCGACGAGGTAGCCGGCCTCGGTTCCCGTAGTGCAGCGGTGGGAAAGCTCGACCTGGTCGACCTCGTCGACCTGAAAGCCGATAAAATCCGTGTAGGTCTCGCCGCCGCCCACCGCCTCGGCGACGATGTCGGCGTCTCCCGCAGCGTGTCCGGTGATCACGAAGGAGTCGTTGGATCCACTGTCGAGTGACGCCGTCAAGACATCTTCGGGGTCGCCGAAAACCGACGAGAGGCGGTCAAAGCTTCGGTCGTCGGCAGGCTCCACGTACATGGGAAGGCTAGAGCCGACGGCCAGAGGGCGGTCGAAAGTGCTGTCGCTATCGAGGGCATCGTAGACGAACTCCAGGTTGCCCTCCTGGCCTTCGGCGGAAGCGGAGTCGTCGATACAGGCGATGGAACCCGTTGCGAGAAAGCCAGCGGCGCCTAACCATGCTATTGATTGCCAAAACCTCATGCCCGTTCTCCACGTCAAAGGGATCAGATGTTCCAAAATATAATGTGGCCAATGTGGTGAAAAAAGACGTCCAGCACCAGCACATTATTCAAAGACCATATTTTGCCGGTGGAGTCTGATGCAACGTCGGCGGGCTAGAGAGAAGCCTCAAAGCCGAGGCTGAGGGTCAGGAGGTTGAGCCAGTTGCGGTTGTAGCCATCGCCGGGTTGGCCTTGGCCCTCGTCAGAGGAAGTGCCGTCGGCGCCGCCGCCGAGGTAGCGAAGGTTGAGAAAGGCGTTGACGTCGGGGTGCACCTGGGCACCAGCGCGGAGGCTGACGTCCCAGATGGCGCCCAGGACATCGCTGTCGGAGATGTTGAGGTAGCGAATGGGGGCGTAAAAGCCATCGGCCTCCAGGCCCATAAACCAGCCGCTCTCAGTGGTCTGTTGGGCCCGAAATTTGAGGATGGGGACGACGCCGACGTCGCGGCGCTCGCGGCGCAACTCGCCGTCGATGGTCTGGAAGGCGATGGTGGCGTTGCGAAGTTGGACGGAGGGGCCGATGGCGATCTCGCGGTCCGGGCGATCGCTGAGGTCGTAGAGGTAGCTGGCTCGAAAGAAGGGAAAATTATAGAGCATGTCCACGGGTTGGCCCTCGGAGAAGGTGGCCCCGTCGATGGTGAGGTCGCGTTGAAGGCGGACCTGAGTTTGAAGCTGGAGGGGTTGCCACAAAAAGACCAGGCGATGGCGATCGCTGAGCGCGGCTTCGGCGCTGAGGCGTTGAAAGGGAAAGAGCACGCCTTGCCCGCCCTCTTCAACGTAGTCGATGCGCGAACCATCCTCGCTAAATTGGATGGTGTGGTGAAGAGGGGCGTTAAAGCCCACTTCGGCGACCAGGGAGAGATCGACGGGAAAGGTCTGTTCGTCGGGATCGTCTTCTTCAGCGGCGGCGCTGAGACTGGTCAGAAAAAAAAGGGAGACAAGGCCGAGAAAAAGGGGGCGGCGAGCACGTGGCATGCGGGACCTCGGGGCTGGTCAAATATGATTGCCGCCAGAGGATAACCACAACATGCGCCGTGTAAACGTGGACGCTCTGAATTGAACTTAGAGGAGGTGGCCGCTCTTGAGGCGCTTGGTCTCCAAGTAGTTGAAGTTGTAGCGGTTGGGCGTGGTCTTGATGGGCTTTCGCTCGTCGATGGTGACGCCAGCGGCTTCCAGGCCTTCAACCTTGGAGGGATTGTTGGTCATGAGGACGATGCTCTCAATGCCCAGAATATGAAGCATTTCGGCGGAGATGTCGTAGTCGCGAATATCGTCGTCAAAGCCCAGGTGGTGATTGGCCTCTACAGTGTCGAGGCCATTGTCCTGAAGGGAGTAGGCTTTGACTTTGTTGGCGAGGCCAATGCCTCGGCCCTCCTGGCGCATATAGAGGACGACGCCGGCGTCGGTTTCGGCGATCTCCTGGAGTGCGAGATCGAGCTGGGGCCCACAATCGCATTTGAGGCTGCCGAAGACGTCGCCGGTAAGACACTCGCTGTGAATGCGGGTGAGCACTCGTTCGCGGCCCTCGATATCGCCATGGATGACGGCGACATGGTCCTTGTTGTCGCGGTTATTGGTGAAAGCCACAATTTGAAACTGGCCGTATTGGCTGGGCAGTTGAGCGGTGGCAAAACGCTCCACGTTTAGGTCTTCGGAGGGATCGTCGATGGTGGTCTGTCCCTGAGATTGAGGGGCTACTTGTAACTTCGTAGGCATCTTCATACTCCCGTCGCGCAAATTAGATGGGGACCCAAAGGAGGTCCGAAAAGCGTTGGATGTGACGACGCCAGAGGGGGCGCAAAAGAGGGCCACGATGGTATCGTCAGCGCGGGCATTCCCAGACTAGCGGTGAGCCGAGAGGTGTCAACGTGCGCCGAAGGGGGCGCGGGCCGAACCGACTCGTCTTTCCACCCCATAGGATCTGGGCACCATCGAGGGGATGGCAAATGAAAATCCTGTTCAGGTGGCCGGGGGATGGGAGTAATAAGGGAGTAAGTCGTTGAAATTAAAGCCCAAAGCGGTGAACAGGGGGTGGGCTGTTCAATTGGTGTTCAACGTCCATCCCCGATGAGCGCCGAAGGAGAAAAGGGCGGCGCTCATCGGGGAAAAGGGCGATCAGTAGGCGGCGCGTCGTCGGGGGGCGGGAGTGGATTGCTGATGGACCCGTTGAGCGGCGTCGAGGGTGGAGCGGATGGCGTCCACGACCACGGGAACCATATCGTTCTGGTGGCCGTTGAGGGCGTCGAAGTAGGCCTGTCGCTCTGTGGCGTGGATGATGGCCGGTGGAAAGCGGTTTTGGATGAGCGTAAAGTTGAGCATCAGGCGGCCGACAACGCCGGTTCGCTCGTCGAAGGGAAAGAGGCGCATAAATCGCCAGTGAGCGTGGGCGGCGCGGCGAATGGGGTGCATCGACGCCAGTTCGCCCTGGAGCTCATCGATGAATTTGTGGGCGTGATAGGAGATGCTATTGGAGGGGACGACATCGAGGTGATAGACGCCCGGGGAGGTGTCGCGATCGCGATAGCAGCCCGGCCGTTCGGCGTCGTCGGGACACAGGCGGCGGTGAAGGTCGCGGAGCCAATCGAGATCGATGGCGGCGCCGCGATGGGCCTGGTTGTGGATATAATCTATCGCATCTCGCTGGGCCTTGAGCGAATGCAGGAGCATTCGGTCGCAATAATTGCGGCCCGGCAAGCCTCGAAGCGCGCGGTCAATATCTCGGGATTCCACGACCTGCCCCTCCAGGGCGTGGTCGTGATAAAGCCAAGATACGGCCAAACGTTCAAAGAAATCGTCGCTGATCTGCAAGGTGTCCTGATAAAGGGAACACTGCTGATCGATGTCCAGATAGGTCAGAGTCATGATGGCCTCCGTGTCTCATCGCGGCGGCAGGTGTTCCCCAACACTCCAGAGCACTCCCGGATGAAGATGGCCCGTTTCATGGGCTCGACCTAACAGCGTTGAGGATAGCGAGCGGGCAAAGGCGATGCAAATATAATTTTCGGGGGCGTTGATTCGCAGCCGATAGTTGCGTTAGACCGCAGTCCCAATGAGAGGTCACTGCAGGCATTGAGGAAAGAGATGGAACGGTTATTCAAGGCGTTCGACGAGGCGGGAAAGGAGCTCTATCTGGTGGGGGGAGCGGTGCGCGACATCGCGCTGGGGATCCCGGAGACGGAGCTCGATGACCTCGATTTTTGCACCAATGCCCGACCGGAGGAGTCGCTGCGGATCATCAAGGATGCCAATTTGCCCCATTACGATATGGGCTTTGAGTTCGGGACCGTAGGGGCGGTGCTCCATGGACCTAAAGAGGAGGGCTATCCCAAGGATTGCCAGGTGACGACGTACCGATCGGAGGAGTATTACCGGCGGGGAAGTCGCCACCCGCAGGTCAAATTCGGCGATACCATTGAGCAGGATCTGGGTCGCCGCGATTTTTCGATCAACTCCATGGCCATCGACAAGGATGGTAAGTTTACCGACCCCTATGATGGGCTCAGCGATCTGCGGGCGGGGATTTTGAGGGTGATCGGCGATCCCTGGGAGACGCTGGCCGAAGATCCCTTGAGGATTTTGAGGGTCTCTCGATTTCAGAGCCGATTGGGCTTTGAGATCGAAGAGGATCTGTACCAGGCCTCCTTCGATCGTGCGGAGCATATCCTGGATATCAGCCGCGAGCGCTGGCTTCAGGAAATGACGAAGGTGCTTCGCGGCGACTATCTGCGAGATGCGATGGAGTTTCTATACGATGTGCGGGTGCTGGGGGTGATCTTGCCGGAGGTGGCGGCGCTGAAGGGGTTTGAGAAGACGTCGGCGGTGCCCCACAAGGATCTGTGGGACCACACGTTGAAGGTGGTCCAGCAGTCGCCGGATACGAAGGCCATCAAGTGGGCGGCCTTGCTCCACGATATAGGCAAGGTGTGGACGCGCCGCGTCGATGTGGAGGCCGGCAAGGTGAGCTTTTATCGCCATGAAAAGGAGGGGGCGATGCTCTTTGAGGGGATCGCCGATCGCTTTACGCTGGACAATAAAACGCGCGACGAGGTGCGCTTCATTATCGCCAATCACGGGCGGGTCGCCGAATATACGAGTGAGTGGGGCGATAGCGCCGTGCGGCGCCTGGTGCGTGATCTGGATCCCTATCTGGAGAGCATGCTGGCCGTGGCGCGCGCCGATCTGACGACGGGCGATGCCGATCGTCGCCAGGAGGCGTTGAGTCGGGTCGACGAGTTGGAGGGCCGCATCGAGGCGCTGGCCGAAGAGGATTCACTGCGGGCGCGATTTCCGAGCGGGTTGGGCCATGCCCTGATCAACGCCTTTGGGCTCAAGCCCTCGCCGGTGATCGGAGATTTGAAGGATGCCCTCGAAGAGCGTATCATGGACGGCATCATCGAAAGCGACCAAAGCAAAGACTATTACGTCGATCATTTGCGCCAAGATCCGCCGCCATGCCTCAAAGAAGTGCGCGAGGAGAAGACGGTGGAGTGACAGGCGCCCTTTCTAGAGGCCGGGACCGAGAGATGAATGGAGCGATGCGCAAAGAGGCGAAGGGGCGTTCGGGCTGGACGAGGGCACTGTGGTTGGGGCTGGCAGCGCTGATGCTGGTGGGCTGCGATGGGGGCTGCGATATCGACGGCTTTAGCGAGGCGCCCTTTCCAGAGGATGCCTACGATTATGCGCTGGAGGGAAGCGGCGAGGTGCGAATTACGGAGCACGGCTTCGGGTTTATCGAGGATGAGTTGGATAACCTGATCGCCGGGGTGGCCGACGATGGGCTCAGTTTTTGCCTGGAGCCGGTCAGCGAGAGCGGGGCCGATATTTGCCACGAGGATAGCGAATGCGACAATGGGGAGACGGGCTGCCAGTTGGATCTGGAGATCGAAGAGGCGGAGATCACGGCCGTGGAGCCCAATGAACTGCAGGTGGCGGTCACGGTAGGTGGGCTGCACGAGCAATTGCCGATATCGGCGCTGCTCTCCGATTGCTGGCTCAATCTTTATAGCGAATCCGGTGGCGAAGACGAGGCGGCGCAGATCCCGGTGACTGTGCCCATCGAATTTGTGATCGATGAGGAGAGCGCCCTCGACGATATCATGATCGAATTCGGGGAGTTGGACGCCGATATCGACGATGTGGGATATAGTCTGACCAATCGCGACAGCTTTGGATGTGGGGCCCTGGGTTGGGGCGTGGAGACCTTTTTGGATGGAACGCTTAGAGGCCTGCTCATCGATCAGCTCGATGATGTGATCGATGATCTGGTGGGCGAGCAATTGTGCCGAAGTTGTGGTGATGGGGACCTGCCCTGTCCGTCGGGTTCCAGTTGCGTCGACGATGATGATCCACCGATGTGCATGTATGACGACGCCGATCGTTGCGTGCCTCTTCTCCTGGGGATCGAGGGGCAATTGGAGCTCGAGGATCTGCTCACGGACATGGTGGCCTCCGACATCGCCGAGATCGCGTTGACGGGGCGGGTCGCCGATCGGGCGGAGGCGGAGCCGGGGCTGACGTTGGGGCTAAAGGCGGGCTTTGATCCGGCCTATGAGTCGACGTGCGTGCCCGTGGGCGATGTGGATCGGCCGCCGGTGGAGGCCCTGGATCCGCTGATGGATCTGAGCGGCGAGGAGCGGCCCGACGGCGAGCCCTATATGTTTGGCATTGGGCTTCACCGGGTGACCATGGAGCATCTCTTGTGGTCGATCTGGGCCAGTGGCGGACTGTGCCTGGTGATCGATGGCGAGGAGATCGACTTGCTCAATACGGATGCGTTTAGCTTCTTCGTGGATTCCCTGGAGGATATCGCCACCGAGCAGGGACCCATGCAGTTGAGGCTTTCGCCCCAGGAGGCGCCGACGGTCGAATTTGGCGCCAATACGATCGAGAGCGGAGATGTGGTGGAGGGGCTCCTCCAGGTGCAGTGGGATGATCTGGACGTCCACGTCTATGGCTACGTCCAGGAGCGGCGGGCGCGGCTATTTACGCTTCGCATCGACCTGGATTTACCCCTGGGCATCGAGCCCGTCGACGAGGGGCTGTTGTTGGTGTTGGGCGATATTGGAGAGGCCTTTGGCAATATTCGCCTGAGAAATGACGACCTGGTCGCCGAAGACCAGCAGACCTTTGAAGACCTGATCCCGACGCTTTTGGATCTGGCGCTGCCGGAGTTGCTCGACGAGCTCGATGAGCCCTTTGAATTGCCCGAATTTCTGGGCTACGCCTTAGAGATCGACGACGGAGGCCTGACGGCCGTCGACGAGGGTGAGGGGCTCGGTATTTTTGCGAGCCTGGTGTTTGTGGGCCTGGACGATGATGACGATGGCGCGGCGATGATGCGGGCGCCTCTTGAGGCGCGCATCGACACCAAAGAAGTGCGCATCGAGGAGCCCACCGATGTGGCCTCGTCGGTGGAGGTGCACCTGGGAGTGTCGACGACCAGCGCCGGCCAGGCGGTGGCGCCGGAGCAGGTGGAGTACCTGTATCGCTGGGGCGCAAGTGGTCCCTGGCGGGTGGCCGGTCAGGGCCCGACGTTGGTGCTCGACGATCCGGTGTTGCGCCTTCCGGGCGAGCATCAACTGGAGCTCAAGGCGCGCCCCACAGAGCGGGGATGGGCGCCGATGCAGATGGTGGCCACAGGTGGCGAAATCACGGTGGATCGTCGCACCGAGGGAGCGACATTGGTAGAGGATGACGCCGAATCCGCGCCGCGACATGATGCCACCGGAGGCGGTGCCGAGGGGAGCGGTCAGGCCGGTTGCCAGGCGTCGTCGGGAGGGGCAACGGGGTGGCTGTTGCTCGTGGTGATGGGGCTTTTGTTGGGACTACGAGGAGTGGGGCGTCGCCAGGTGTGGAGCGCCGTGGCGGTGGTGGGACTTCTGGCCCTCGGCGGGTGCAGCAGCGACGAGAGCGGCAGCGGTGTGGAGCAGGAGGAGTGCGAGGACGACGAGGTCGAGGTCTGCGATGAGGATGGGGAGTGCGCCTGTGAGTTGATCTGTGGCGGGGGATGCGACGACGGCCAGGGCTGTTGCTACGAGAGCAATGAATGCGTGGCGCTGCCCGACCCCTGCTCGGGGGTCAGTTGCGAGGCCGGGTTTTCGGCGGAGCAGACCGAGGCGCCGGCGTATGACTCGGAGCAATGCTCGGTGGTGGAGGGGGACTGTGAATGCCTGGCCAATGACCCGCTGGATATGCGCTTTTACGGAGCCTATCCGTCGCTTGACCAGCGCGGTGAGTTGACGGCGCTGTCGGTGCATAACCTGGGGTATCGCGATTTGATGGTGCGCCCCATGACAGGTGGTGAGATGGAGGGCGAATGGATCTTTGTCGACGGCGTGCCGGAGGCCGATCCGGTGGGCGATCCGGAGGGGCCGCGGTGGGGGATCAATCAGCGCGGACCACATGTGGGGACCCATACGGCGACGGTGGTCGATGAACTGGGTCAAATTCACGTCTTCTATCGCGATATCAGCGAGGAGGCATTGCGCTACGCCAGAGGGGTCTCTGATGGCGGGGAGTGGGTCTTTGAGCGAACAGACCTGGAGGATTTAGAGGGGTTCGACAGCGGCTATTATACGGCGGCGATTTATCGAGACGGTCAGATTCACGTGGTGTCGACGAGCGCAGTCTTTGATCTGGAGGTGTCGCAGATGCGCTACTGGGTGCTCGACTCGGAGGCGCCGATGGAGAGCGTCGACGAGGTGGAGCATCAGGTGCTTGCTTATGGGAATCTGGATCTGGATGAGGAAGGCGAATGGGCGGCGGGGCGACCTCCCTTTGCGGCGGTGTATACGGAGTGGGTAGAGTCGCCGGAGGGGGAGCTGGGCATTTCGTTTGTGGATTGGGTGGAGCAGCGAGCCGGTTGGATCGATATCGACGACGAGGGCGAGGCGTCGTCGCCGACCTGGATCGGCGAAGGCGTTGGTCCCTATGCCAGCGTGGTCAAGGACGAAGAAGGCCAGTTGCATGCCGCCTATATGGATCGCTCCATTCCGGCGTTGATCTATCGCGATGGCGAGGGCGATACGGAGTGGGTGATCGACGGCGTGCGCGACAGGGCCTCCGGTTGGAGCGAGGCCGAAGTGGGCCACGATGTCCAGCTGTGGCACGGCGAAGAGGGTTGGGAGTTGATCTATCACGACGCCTCGACCCACGAGATCCGCCACGGTCAACGAGGCGAAGAGGGATGGGAAGTGGAGACGTTGGTGGGAGAGGCCAATGAGAAGCCGGCTCGCGGACTATTCGTGGGCGTGCATCGCCTGGATGAGGGGATGATGGTGGTGGATATGGAGGTGGAGACCTCCGATATCGACGCCCCCGAAGCGACGCCTAAGATGGAGTGGCTCGACGGGTTTTAACCCCGGTGAGTCTGGCTCAATTTAGCCGTTGAGGGCGTCGGCCAGCGGATCTTTGCCGAGCTGTCGGTAGACCTCGGCGAGGGCCTGACGGGTGGGGGCGTGGGCGGGATCGAGGGCCAGGGCTTCGGCGAGAAGGGGGATGGCCTGGTGGTAGAGACCGGTGGTCACGAGGGTCTGGGCTTGCTCGCGAAGGGCGCTGCAATAGGCCTGCACGGAGGGCTCGGTGGGCGAAGAAGGCAGCGTCGCGTAGCCCTCGGGTTGAGGGCCTGTGGAGGCGGGTGAGGGAGCGGACTCAGCGCCAGATTGGGAGGATTGGGAGAATTTTTCGCGGAGGCGGTAGCTTCGCTCCAGGCGGTCGGCGACGCTG
>CAYQBU010000028.1:8281-30850 GCA_964415785.1 uncultured Bradymonadales bacterium | reverse complement strand
CAACTCCCCGTTGGCTCCCCGACAGATGGGCACAAAATCCCATAGCTCGGTCTCCGAGATCACAAGACCGGCGGCGTGAATCCCGGCCTGACGATTGAGATTCTCCAGAGCCAGAGCGATATCAAAGAGCATCTCCACGCGCTCATCCTCATCGCACATCTGCTGGAGTCGCTTCTCCTGCTTTAAGGCCTCTTTTAAGGTGATTCCGATGACCTCGGGCACCAGCTTGGCCAGACGATCGGTCTCTCCGTAGCTGAAATTCAGCGCTCGGCCGACATCCTTGATGCAGGCCCTGGCCTTGAGTTGCCCATAGGTGATGATCTGACCCACATTATGATTTCCGTATTTCTCGGTCACATAATCAATGACCTCCCCTCTTCGATTCATGCAGAAGTCGATATCAAAATCGGGCATCGACACCCGCTCGGGATTCAAAAACCGCTCAAAGAGCAGATCATAGGGAAGGGGATCGATATCGGTGATCCGCATCGAATAGGCCACCAGACTTCCCGCTCCCGAACCACGCCCCGGACCTACGGGGATCCCCTGCTCGTGGGACCACTCGATAAAATCCCACACGATCAGAAAATACCCCGGAAAATCCATCTGCCGGATGATATCGATCTCTTCCTGAAGCCGATCCTGGTAGATCTGACGATCGTAGGATTGCCCCAGCTCATCAAGATCCGCGAGCCGATCCTCCAACCCCTGCCGGGCCACATGCTCGAAATACAGGTGAATGATTTCCTTGGGATCCTCGAGCCCCCGCTCCTCTACAAATTCCTGGGGCACGTCGTATTGGGGCAGAAAAATCTCGCCAAGCGGGATCTCCACATCGCACATATCGGCGATCTTGACCGTATTCTCGCAGGCCTCCGGGATATGGGAGAAGGCCTCCCACATCTCTTCGGCACTGCGCACATAGAGCTGGTCTACCCCGTGGTCCATGATTCGATCGAGGTTGGCGGTCTTGCCGAGTTGAATGGCCATCAACACCCCGTGAGCCCGGGCATCTTCCCGACTGATGTAGTGGCAGTCATTGGTCGCCACCACATCGATCCCCATCTCACGACTCATCTCGATGAGCACATCATTGCACTTTGATTGCTCTGGCAGCGCGTTGTCCATCACCTCCAGATAGAAATGATCCTCTCCAAATATCTCGTGGTAGGTCCTGGCCAACTCCCGCGCCTTGTCCTCATTGCCCCCCAGAATCGCCTGATTGATCTCCCCTCCCAAATCCCCGGACAGCGCGATCAATCCCTCGCTTCGCTCCGCCAGCAGGTCCCGATCGATGCAGGGCACTCCCCGCCGCTCATCGTAACCCTTAAGCCACCCCATCGAATTGAGGTACATCAGGTTCTTATACCCCTCGTGATTCTTGGCCAGCAGCGTCAGGTGGTAATTCTGCGTCGGCACTCCCCCGTCCTCAAAGGCCTGCTCATTGAGGTAGATCTCGCAGCCAATAATGGAATCCACCCCCGCCTTCTGGGCCGCCTTTTGGAAGTTGACCGCCCCATACATATTGCCGTGATCGGTCATGGCCACCCGATCCATCCCCAATTCCTGGAGCCGCTCCATCAGATCCGGGATCCGGATCGCGCTATCGAGCAGACTATAATGAGTATGAAGATGGAGATGGACAAATTCTTTCATAAATGACTCCACTGCCGTCCTAGGTCATCAACTGCCTGGTGCTGCCCGCCGGACCATAAACATCGACTGTCGGCCCCGCAATCCCCACATCTAGATTCCCCCCCTTTGACAACTCTTCAACCTCTCAACCTTGCGTCTTCGCCCTCTCCTCGTCGATACTCACCAACCTCAGTATTCCTTAGTTCGCGATGGCCCCTGTCTCAGCTTCGCCGATGTTTTAAGCAGTGATACCTATGCCCGTTTCCTGGATGCCAGTTTCCCCCCGAGCCTTTCTCCCGCTGATCATCGTCGTCGGCTGGGGGCTCCTCGCCATGGGTTGCTCGACGACCATCGAGACCGACGACGTGGAACCCACCTTTGAACTCCCCGACAACTGGCACCACTCCATCGACGACGGCGATCCCGTCGACGAGCAGTGGTGCAACGACTTTGGTGACCCTTACCTCGCCACGCTTATCGACGACGTCTACGAGCATAATCTCGATCTTCGCATCGCTCGCGCTCGCATCGACGAGGCCCGCGCCCTCCGCCGCCAGAGCCGCTCCCAGCGCCTGCCCTCGCTCGATGCTGAAGCGGAAGTCGACGGCGAATTCAGCACTCAAAGCCGCAACGTGGACTTCGAGATCGGCGTCCCCGCCTCCTACGAGGTCGATCTCTGGGGCCGGCTGCGCGCCGAGGACTCCGCCGCCCTGCGCGAATTGCAGGCCGCCTCCGCCGACGTCGCCGCCCTCAAGATGTCCCTGGCCGCCGAAACCGCCGAACTCTACTACGAGGTGGGTCGTCTGCGCACCGAAATCCAACTGCTGGACGACCAGATCGAAGTCGCCCAGACCTTCCAGGAATTGACCGAGCTTCGACAGGCCCAGGGCATGGCCGGCGCCATCGACATCGTTCAGCAGGAACAGCAGATCGAGGAACTCCACGAACAGCGCCGCCGCGCCCTCCTCAATAAATCGCTGACCCTCAACGCCATCTCCACCCTCCTGGGCCACCCCCCGGGACTGACCCGCATGCCCCAGGCCCAAGATCTCCCCGAACATCCACCTCCCATCGCCGACGCTTTGCCCGCCGAGCTTCTGGAGCGCCGCCCCGATGTCCACGCCGCCCGACTGCGCGTCGTCGCCGCCCACGATCGCTTCGACGCCGCTCTCCGCGATCGCCTCCCCCGCCTCCAGCTCTCCGCCGGCCCCGCCCTCATGGCCTCCAATATCACCGAGCTCTTCGACTTTTTATTCGTCACCACCGTCGGTACACTGACCCAATCGATTTGGAGTGGCGGCCATCGCCGCGCACGCGTCGACGAAGAATACGCGGTGACCGAGCAGGCCCTTCTCCATTATTCATCAACCCTGCTGGACGCCATCCGGGAAGTCGAAGACACCCTGGTCCGAGGCCAGGCCCTCTCTGAGATCCTGGACATCCAGCGTTCGCAGCTCGACGCCGCCGAAGAGGCCCTCGACCTTGCCCGTGAACAGTACCGCGCCGGCATGCTCGACTACCTTCGTGTTCTCACGGCGCTGCAAAGCGTTCAGCAATTGGAGATCGCCACCTTGGAAAGCCGTCAGCAACTGCTCTCTCAACGCATTCAGCTCTGCCGCGTCACCGGTGGCCCCTGGCCCCTTGATGACGACGAGCTGATCTCCGACGATCCCGATTCCCCTTCGCCCGAGAACGATGACCATGAGTGATGCACGCGTCACCTCCCTGAATACCATCATCGCCCTCGGCGTCGTCCTCGCCGGCCTCGGCACCGCCGCCCTCCTTTGGGCCACGGCCTCCGGCACCGACGAGGCTCCCCGCCCCTCCTCCGCGACCCTGGTCACCGCCATCGAGGCCCACCAGGAGGCACTCAGCCCGCTCATCGACGCCCACGGCACGGTCATCCCCGCCCGCCAGATCACCATCGAGCCTCAGGTCGAAGGCCGCGTCGACGCCCGCCACCCTGGCCTCGTCTCCGGGGGCGTTGTCCAGGCCGACGAAGTCCTCCTCGAAATCGACCCTCAGGACTACGAGCTGGCCCTCCAACAGGCGGAAACGGACGTCGAATTGGCCAAGGCCGAATTGGAGCTCGAAGAGGGCCGCCAGGTCGTCGCCCAGGAGGAGTGGCAGCGCTTTGGCAGCGGCGATGAAGAGCCTCCTCCTCTGGCCCTTCGCGAACCCCAGCAGTTGATGGCCACCCTCGAGATCGAGCGTGCTGAACAGGCCCTTCACCGGGCTGAATTGGAATTGGAGCGCACTAAACTCAAAGCTCCCTTTACCGCTCTCGTGCGCGACGCCGACATCGAGCCCGGCGAGATCGTAACCCCTCAAACCGAGGTCGCCACCCTCGCCGCCCTCGACACCTTCTGGGTCATGGTCTCCCTGCCCGTCGAAGACGTCGGTCGCCTCGCCATCCCCGGGCGCGACGGCGACGTCGGCTCGCGCGCCTTTATTCGCTACGACTCGGGTACCGAGTCCATCGAGCACCAGGGCCGCATCATCCGACTCCTCGGCGATCTCGACCCCGCCGCCCGCACAGCCCGCGTCCTCGTCGAGATCGAAAACCCCTTTTCCCTGACCGACGACGATGCCGACCCCGACCGACCGGCCCTTCGCGATGCCCCACTTTTGTTGGGCTCCTTTGTCTCCGTCCAACTCGAGGGTCATCAGGATCATCCCGTCATCGAACTGCCTCGCTCTGCCCTCCACGACGGCCAATATATCTACGTCGCCTCCGACGACGACACCCTCCATATCCGCGACGTCCACGTCGCCTGGCGCCACTCCGAGACCATCGCCATCAGCGAGGGCATCGAACCCGGCGAACGCATCATCACCTCCAACCTGCCGGCCCCCATCGAGGGGATGCCCCTTCGCGTCGAGACCTCCGCTGTCCTTCGCGGCACCGACGACCCCCGCCACCAACCGGACGCAGGCGACGCCGCCATCCCCTCCGACGACGACCTCAGCGACCACCCTGACCTCGACGACGCCCCGATCGACGACGCCTTGCTCCACGACGAGGAGCGCTGAGCCATGGATGACCCTCGCTTTCAGTCCGGCCCTCTGGCCTTCATGGCAAAGCACCCGGTGGCCGCCAACCTCCTGATGATCATCTTCCTCGTTGGCGGGCTCTTCATGACCCAGGAGATCCGCCAGGAGGTCTTTCCGGACTACGAGCTCGACGAAATCCGCATCAACCTCAGCTATTCGGGCTCCACGCCCGAGGACGTCGAACAGGCCATGATCCGCCCCGTCGAGGACGCCATCCAGAATATCGCTGGCGTCGCCAATATGTGGTCCATCAGCCGCGAAGGGGGAGGCCGCGTCACCGTCGAAGTCGTCGCCGGCGCCAACGAAGAAATGGTCATGAGCGAAATCCAGACCGCCGTCGACGGGATCTCCGTCTTTCCTGACGGCGTCGACCGCCCCGAGATCAGCCTTCGCTCCGCTCGCACCGTCGTCCTCACCCTCGTCGTTCACGGCGACGCCGACGAACACGCCCTCCGCGAGATCGCCGCCCAGCACCGCGAGGGACTCCTCAACCATCCCGACCTCACCCGCATCGCCCTCCTCGGCATGCGCCCCCCCGAAATCGCCGTCGAGGTCCCCGAAGCCACCCTCCAGGCCTACGATCTCACCCTCCAGGAGGTCGCCGACGCCATCGAAACCTCCTCCGTCGACCTGCCCGGCGGCGGCCTCCGCACCAGCGGCGGCGAGATCCTCATCCGCACCGATGAGCGCAAAGAGACCCTCCAGGAATTCGAGGACATCACCGTCCGCGCCGACGCCGATGGCACCACCGTTCGCCTCGCCGACATCGCCGAACTTCGCGACGACTTCCGCGAACTCAACCGCATCACCCTCTACGACGGCCGTCAGGCCGCCCGCCTCACCATCTCCCGCGTCGGAGACCAGAGCCCGCTGGCCCTCTCTCAGGCCGTCCATGACTACGTCGAAAACCATCAGGACACCCTCCCACCGGGCGTAAAATTTGCCATCTGGGAGGACGACTCCGAGGAATTTGCCGAGCGCATCGACCTCCTGCTCCAAAACGCCTATATCGGCCTCTTTTTGGTCCTCCTCGTCCTCGGCCTCTTCCTCAATATCAAACTCGCCTTCTGGGTCACCCTGGGCATCCCCATCTCCATCCTCGGATCGCTGATCTTCATGCCCCTGCTCGGGGTCTCGTTCAATATGATCAGCCTCTTTGCCTTCATCCTCACCCTCGGCATCGTCGTCGATTACGCCATCGTCGTCGGCGAGGCCATCTATACCCAACGCCAGGAGGGACTCGACCCCCTGGAGGCCTCCATCGCCGGCGTCCGCGAAGTCGCCGGCCCCTTAGCGATATCGCTGTTGACCACCTCCATCGTCTTCCTGCCTCTTTTGGCCATCCCCGGCTCCACGGGCAACCTCTTCGCCGTCCTCCCCGTGGTCGTCATCCTCGTCCTCCTCATCTCGCTCATCGAGGCCTTCTTTATCCTTCCCCGCCACCTGGCGCGCTCCTCGCCTGCCGAGTGGACCGGCTTTTTGGCCTCTATTATGGCCCTCCAGAAGCGCTTTGGCGATGGCATGGACACCTTCATCACCGAGCGCTACAAGCCCGCCCTTCACCGGGCCCTCCAGCTTCGCTACCTGGTTTTGGCCATCGGCCTGGCCACCCTGTGCATCCTCACCTCCCTCGCCCTCAGCGGCCGCATCGCCTTCCACTTCTTTCCCCCTGCCGAAGGCGACGTCTCCGCCGTCTTCTTGCGAATGCCCTTTGGCACCGACGCCGATCTCACCCACGAGGCCGCCGACCGCATCCTGGAGGCCGGCCAACAGACCATCGACGAGTTCAGCGACGGCGACGCCGCCATCCATCGGGGCATCCTCACCGAGCACGGGCGCGGATTTCCCGGCTCTGGCCCCACCGGAAGCGCCCCCGGAGCTCGCAGCCACCTCTCGCGTATTTCTGTGGACCTCCTCCCCTACGACGACCGCGACTTTTCCACCGCCGAATTTACCGAGCGCTGGCGCGAAAACGTCGGTGAGCTGCCCGGTATCGAGGCCATGGTCTTTGACTACTCCTCGGGCATCTCCACGGGCTCGCCCATCAGCATCGATCTCCACCACAGCGATCCCGACATCCTCCAGAGCGCCGCCGAGGAATTGGCCGCTGTCCTGGCCGGCCTCGAGGGGGTCACCGACATCGACAGCGGCACCAGCCACGGCAAGGAGCAGCTCGATATCCAGCTCCGCCGCGAGGCCCGCCACCTCGGCCTCACCGAGGAATCCATGGGCCAGCAATTGCGGGCTGCCTTCTTCGGTATCGAAGCACTTCGCTTCCAACGCGACCGCGACGAACTCCGCGTCTACGTCCGACGTCCCCTCGAGGAGCGCCAGAGCGAACACTCTTTGGAACAAATGCAATTGCGCACCGATGGGGGGGCCTCCATCCCCCTTCGTCAGGCCGCCGACATCGTCCGCAGCCGCGGCCCTGTCTCCATCGAGCGCCGCGACGGCCGACGCATCGCCAATATTTCCGCCTCCATCGAACAGGGCACCACCACCGGCAACGCCGTTATGGACACCCTCGAGGCTCACCACCTGCCTCAACTCACCGCCGCCTACCCCGGCCTCGCCTGGTCTCTGGCCGGCGAACAGCGCGAGCAAGCCGACGCCTCCACCCAGATTCTGACCGCCCTGCTCCTCGCCCTCTTTGCCATCTACATTCTTTTGGCTTTCGCCTTCCGATCCTATATCCAGCCCCTGATCATCATGGGCATCATCCCCTTTGGCGCCATCGGCGCCATCGCCGGCCATATTCTGATGGGCCTTCCCCTCAGCTTTGTCAGTGTCATGGGCATCATCGCCCTCAGCGGCCTGCTCGTGAACCTTTCGCTGATCCTGATCTCGACGATCAACGCCTTTGTCGAACGCGGCCAATCCTATCGCGAGGCCATCATCTCCGGCTCCGCCCGCCGCTTCCGTCCCATCGTGCTCACCGCCGCCACCACCTTCCTGGGCCTCAGCCCCATGATTTTGGAAACCAGCGCTCAGGCCGCCTTCCTCATCCCCATGGCCATCAGCCTCGGCTTTGGCATCGTCGTCGGCGCCGTGATCTGTCTGATCCTCGTCCCTTGCGTCGCCCTCATCTTCGACGATGGGCGACGCTTCTTCACCCGACTTACCGACGAGCCGGTGTCTACCGAGTAGCCCGGATTCCTCGCGACACGTCGTGCCCCCCCTGGCCCGGGCTAAAAGCCCGGATTCGTCACGAGATGTTGTCACGAGGCAAAGTCAGCGCTGAGAGGCCAACATCGAGCCCCACAGGCGATGCTGGAGGCATCGTCGCGGCGTGAGATACAGGCATCTCGGCTCTGATGAGCCACAAGTAGGCGTGTCGTGACGAATCCGGGCTATTCCTCTTCATCGCCTCGGAGCCGCTCCTCGAGCAGATCCCTGGCGATATCCATGAAGTCCCTCTCCGTGATGATCCCCACCAGCCGATTGTCCTGAATCACCGGTAAACACGACACCTGCTCCTCGCGCATCATCTTGATCGCCTCACGGGTCCGCGTCTCCGGCGTCACCGTCAGCACTTCGTCGATCATGATCGAGGACACCGGCACCGGCTCCTCTCCTCGAAATTTGCCTCCCGCCAACATCCGCATCAGATGGCGCCGCGTCACCAGACCCACCAGTCGCTGATCGTGGTCTTCCACCGGCACATGGCGCAGATGCTCCCAGTCCATCACGCTCGCCACAAGATCGATGAGCTCGTCCTCGTTGACCGTGATCAAATCGGTGGACATATATTGCTCAACTCGAAGGTAATTGTCGCGAAAATCCGTCCGCTCCTCTCCGGTCGCCGCCTCCCAGGCGTGCACCGGATCGCCACTATTTTGACGCTTCACCGCCGCTGAGGTCACGGCACTGAGCCGTTCGCTGATCGGCAGATCGTTGCTCAACTCATTGAACGATTTCAATAGCCACACCGAACCCGTCTGCTTGGTCTTGACCCGCTCCTCGATGATGCCCAGGTAGCGATCGATATCGCCTTGATCGATATTGCCATCTTCCAACCCCTCTCGGGCCATGGGAAGCAGCGTATGGCGCAGCAGCTCCCGCGCCGTGGCGCTATCGCCATCGAGCCAACTCATCGGCGCATCCAACCCGTGGCGCGCCCCATCAAAGAAGTTATTCTTGGCGTCATCAAACTCCATGCGCTCTCGAATATCGGGATAGGCCTTCGATACACTGGCCATCAGCCCGAACCACAACGCCGCATTCGCCACCTCATCCATCGTCGTCGGTCCCGACGGAAGGACTCGGTTCTCAATCCTCAGATGAGGCTTGCCCTCCGAGATCCCATAGCAGGGCCGGTTCCAGCGATAGATCGTGCCGTTGTGCAAGCACAGCGCCTTCAGGCTCGGCACCTGCCCGGACTCCAGGGCCTTGAAGGGATCCTCTTCGATATCCTTGGCAAAGAGCAGTCGAAAGCGGGCGATATCCTCTCGGAAGATCTCCACCACCGAATCGTCGATCCATCGGTTGCCAAAAGTCACCCGCGGATTGTTTTCCCGAAGGTGATGGCGCGTCGGCCGCGTATCGATGGACTGTTCCAACAGCGCGATCCGCGTCTCGTGCCACAGTCGCTTGCCGAAGAGCAGCGGACTGTTGCAGGCCACCGCCATCACCGGCCCCGCCACTGCCTGCGCCACGTTATACAACCCCGAAAATTCGTCGGGTCCCACCTGAAAGTGGACCTGAAACGAGGTATTGCAGGCCTCGAGCATCACCGAGTCATGCTTGACGATGAACTCGTCGGCCCCCTTGATATAAAACTCGTAGTCGCTTCCGCGCAGCCGGCTCAACGCATCGTTGAGCGCCTTATACCTCGGCTTTGGCGTCATGCTCTCCAGGCTCAAATCCGACTTCTGAAGCGTCGGCAAAATCCCCGTGAGCATCACGTGCCCACCATGGGAGCGCGCCGCCTCGTTGACCTCGTTATACAGCTCTGTGAGCGACGCCTCCATCTTGCCCAGGCAATCGCCCCCATACACCAGGGGATCGAGGTTGAACTCCAGATTAAAGATCGCTAATTCCGTCGTTAACCGGCGCTCGTCCATCCCTTCCAGTATATCCAACGCCAGTGGCGCCGGGCGATAACTGGAATCCAATAAAAACATCTCCTGCTCGGCGCCTATCCGCCTCATATCGGACTCGATCATGCCCTCATCGAGCATCTTCTCCAGTCCCTGAAGATCGCGCAACAAATCGCGCATGAAGCGGCGTAGTTCCTCGCCGTCGACCTTACCTCTTACGTCGTGCTCACCCATCTGTCGGACTCCATGGGTTGCAAAGAATTGATATACGGGGTCGATCACTTTAACCCACTTTGCCCCTCGTCGCCAAGCAGAAAGCGCACCAACGCTCAGTCCACCGGCTCATCGCTTTCCCAACTCCCCCTTCGATGGTCTATTGAGCGCTCTCCCAGGCCTCTTCGGCCAACTCCCATAGCCGCCCCTCCTGATGGACCCCTTGCCCCACATAATGCACCTCGCCCGCCGGGTTAATCACCACCAGCGTCGGAATCGTTGTCGCCCGATAGGCCGCCTGTACCGGCCCATCATCCAGCGCTGAGGGATGCGTCAACCCCTCGTCCTCCATAAAGGTCTCGATGGCCCCCAATCGCTCCTCTCCGGGCAAATCCGTATTGATCGAGATCACACTTACCGCCGGCTCGTCGCGATCGCTATTCTGCACTGCCTCCAACTCCGGCATCTGCTCTCGACACGGCGGACACCAGGTCGCCCAGAAATCCACCAGCACCACCTCCCCTCGATGGTCAGCAAGACTCACCGTTTCCTCGCTGCCCGCCAGGGGCAACTCAAACCCCGGGGCTTCCTCTCCTGCCCCTATCCCCTCGCGCTCTCCCTCAAAAAACAGAAAGGCATTTAATCCCAGCACCAACGCCAACACCGCCAGGATCACCACCACCATCAAATCGCGATAACGCGATCGGGCCTCCGCTCCATTCGTTTCGTTCATGGTGTCGCTTCTCTATCTACTTCCACGTCTGCACCGGGCGCCGGGCGCACGACCCTCAACGCATCGTAACGCGCATTTGGCGTCGTATAATAGCCCTGGGTCCCTTCTCTCAACACCGCCACATTATCGGGATGCCACAGCGAAATATAGGGCAATTCTTCCGCCAAAATCTGCTGCACCTCACCATAAATGGCCCGTCTCTTTTCCTGATCAGTCTCCACCCGCCCCTGGTCGAGCAACTCGTCGACCCGATCGTTTCGATAGGCTCCCCGATTTGCTCCCGCCGCCCTGGCATCGGCCGTCGGTATATTCTCGGAGTGAAAGATCCATCGAAAGAGGTCCGGCTCCTGAACCGACGGCCACTGCAGGGTCGTCATTTCAAAATTTCGGCTCCGAATATCATCGAAAAACGTCCCCCACTCAAAGGCCCGCACCCGTACTTCAATCCCCACCTCCGCCAATTGCTGGGCCATCAGCTGCGCCAACGAACGCCGAAAATTATTGGCCGACACCTTGAACTCCAGCCGCATCCTGGGCTCTCCGTCCACCGACGTATACCCCGCCTCATCGAGCAACTCCCGCGCCCGATCCGGATCGTAGCCATAGGTCCTCACATCGGGCTCGTAGGCCCAGTGCTCGGGGACCAACAGCCCCGTCGACGGTCGCGCCGTGCCCCGATATTTATACTCGATGATCTGGTCCCGATCGATGGCGTAGGCGATGGCCTGCCTTACCTTTTGATCGCTCAATTTAGGGTGCTCCAGGTTGAACGCCAGATACGTATAGCCAAACGACGGCGCCGTCTCCATATCGAAGCCCTCCGCCTCCTCCACCACCGGCAACATCAGCGGTGGCACCGCATTCTGAACCAGATCGGCGGTTTGCCCCAGCAGGGCCAACATCCGCGCGTTATCATCTCGGATCACCCGAAACACCAACCGCTCGATCGTGGGGGGCCCTTCGAAATGATCTTCAAAGGCCTCAAAGGCAAAATAGAGTTCACCATTGCGCTCGGCGAATCGAAACGGACCCGCTCCCACCGGTTCTCCCGGACAGGAGCTATGCCCCTCACAGATATGGCGCGGCACGATTCCCATCCCCAGGTCGTTCTCAAACGGAGCATGCGGTTTTTCCAACTCCAGAACAAAGCGATGGTCGTCGATGATCTCGAAGGTCTTGATGCGCTCGTTGAGCCCCGCCAATGGCGAGCCCACCTCGTCGAGCGTCATGAACGTATACTCCACGTCTCTTGCCGTTACCGGCTCCCCATCGTGAAAAAAAGCGTTGTCGCGAAGCTCGATCTCGTAGGTCGTGGGAGAGGTTTGCTCCACCGATCTGGCGAGGCGATACTCCATCGTCCCATCTTCGGTATCCGTCGAGATCAATCCCTCATGCATCAACGCCACCAGCTTGGCGCTGGCGTCCGTCGTTGCAAATCGGGGATCCAGACCATGGGGCGAGGCGTCCATCAGCACCACAAACGCCCCGTCATCTTTGGATTCTCCCCCGCATGAGCCGCAGCCCAACACTCCTCCCAGCCCCAGGAGCACCACCGCCCACATCGCCGCTATGGCCCATCTTCGCCCGCTTTGCTTCGTCATATGTCGCTGAGTTCTCGCTGCAGGAACGGTCACTGCTGCGGCCTTCGGCCACAGCCTTGCCCACACTAAGCCCGCCCTACCTCGCGGTCAATCATCTCTCCCCTTCCCCATCCCCACACCGCAACCACCACGCCCGCGACCACCAATCCTACCAGGGCCAGCGTCGAATAATGGACCGCCACATAGGGGCTCAACGCCGCCACCAGGATCAGCCCCCCGAAGACCACCCGAAGTTGGCGACTCCACTGCAACTCCTGCTCCGCCCTCACGTAGCGAAGCTTTCGTCCTACCCATAAGCCCAACCGCACCAACACCGCCGCCGCCAACACCGACAACAGGCCCACTCCCGTCATCATCGACACCGCCCCGTCGCCGCCCACGCTCGCCCATCCCATTGCCGGCCACACCGCGACCATCACCATCAGCGCCAACGACCCTATCCACTTGCTCTGACTTCTCTTGGCGCTCATCGCTCGACTCCTTATCGCGTCGTCCTCTACTCCTGCTCTGATACTCTTTCAAATCTCGTGCCACCGCGCCCAAAATCAAGCATCTGCTGGCACTTTTTGCTCCCCATTTTCGTCTTTTGGCGGTGCCCCCCGCTGGAGCCGATAACCCTTCAGCCGCTCATCTAAGCCTGCCCACAACTCCCGGATCACCCGTGCATTCTGGCCAAAATCGCTCCATCCTCGCTCGATGGCACTGGCCCCCTGCACCTCGCTCACCCCTGTGACCACGGTGTCGACCCTTAGCTCCACCCGAGCGTCCCAGTATCCCCACAAACTGTTGCGCTCCAACACCATCTCCCCTTCTTTGGCGCTTGCCTTCACCACCGTCCACGCCTCTTGCTCCTCGGCAAAGGCCTCCACCGCCTCCATCACCGCCGCCGCCTCTAGCTCATAATAGCGCCCCACCAGCTCCGGATAGCCTTGAGCACTGGCCGTATCGACCTGCGTGACCATCGGCCATTTCACCACCGACGCCACCAGCGTCACCAGCACTATCCCCACCAGGGCCAGGGCCCCTCTGAGCAGGAACTGCTTCATGCCTCACCTATCGGCCACCACGGTGATCACCTCTTCGAATGTCGTCTTTCCCTGGGCCATCTTCTTGATTGCCGCCTCCCTCAGCGACATCATTCCATTGGCCCGCGCCGCCTTTCGGATCTCTGGCGCCGCCGCCTGATCGGCGATCAGCTTTCGGATCACCTCATCGACGGGCAATAGCTCAAAGATGGCCGTCCGCCCATAATAGCCCGTCCCCCGGCATCTCACGCACCCCTTCCCGTAGTGGACGGGTAGCGTCTTCTTGGAGTTGGGCGGCAAATTGATGTCGAGCAAGTCCACCTGCTCCGGCGTCAAATTCGTCCGCGTCTTGCATTTGCGACAGATCGTCCGCAACAGCCGCTGGGCCATTACCCCCACCAGCGTCGACGACAACAAAAACGGCTCCACGTCCATATCCAACATCCGCGACACCGCCGACGACGTGTCGTTGGTGTGCAGCGTCGAAAAGACCTGGTGGCCCGTCAACGCCGCCTGCGTTGCCATCGTCGCCGTCTCCTGATCGCGGATCTCACCGACCATCACCACATCCGGATCCTGTCTCAAAATTGAACGCAGCGCTGTGGCAAAGGTCACGTCAATGCGCCGCTGCACCAACACCTGGTTGAACTCCTGGTAGATCATCTCGATCGGATCTTCGACGGTCGTGATATTGACGTGGGGCCCTGCCAATTCACGCAGGCTGGAGTACAGGGTCGTTGTCTTTCCGCTCCCCGTGGGACCGGTCACCAAAATCATCCCATGAGGCCGGTTGATAAACCGGCGCCACGTCGACAACTCATCGCCAAAAAAGCCGATATTCTCCAGCGACTGAATCAAGTCCTGGGGATCAAAGATCCGGATCACCGCCTTCTCTCCAAAGGCCACGGGCAGCGTCGACACCCTCAGCTCTACTTCCCGTCCACTTCGCTCCGTCTTGATCCGACCATCCTGGGGGCGGCGCTTCTCGGCGATATCCATCCGCGCCAGCATCTTGATGCGACTGACCAACGCCGCGTGGATGGCCCTGGGAAACTTGTAGATCCCGTGGAGCACCCCATCGATCCGAAGCCGCACCATCGTGTCATTGCGTTTTGGCTCCAGGTGAATGTCGCTCGCCCGCTGTTCGAAGGCATAATGCAGCAAATACTCCACCGCATTGACGATCGGCCGATCCGTGGCATCGATCTGATCGACATCGCTGAGCTCAATGAATTGCTCCAGGTTCCCCAGATCGATCCCCTCCACCACCTCCCGTTCTGCCGCCGTGATCGACGATCGCAGCCCGTAGACCTCGGTGATGATCTGGAGGATATCGCTCTTCGGGCTCACCACCAATTTCAGATCGCTGGGGATCAGCGTGCGAAGCTCGTGGCGAAGCAGCTCATCGTAGGGGTTGTCCAGGGCCATCACCACCCGCCCCTCGTCTCGCCTCAGGGCCACGCAGCTATGGCGCCTGGCGAAGGGCCGGCTCATGGTTCGGCTGATGAGCTCCATATCCAATTCCAGCGGATCTGGCTTCTCAAAGGGAAGCCCGCTGTCCTTGGCCACCACCATCATAATCGCGTCTTCGTCCACCACCTCCCCGGACTCTTTCTTAAAGCCCAGTCGGCTGATCACCTCCGCCGGCGTCACATCATAGTGCGACGACCGCCCACCGGCCTCCCCGCGTACTTTCTCCTTGAGGATCTCACGGCGCACCGCCTCATCTTCCTCCACCGCCTTTCGGGCTTGATGCGGCCTCAACACCCCCTCGTCGACCAATCGCTTGGCCAGGTACTCCACGTCATAATTGACCACTGGTGCTGTCTTCATAGCCCGATCACCGCGCTCGCCGATACCCAATCGAATCGTGCCTCTTCCCCTATCAGACTAGCTGGACTGGCCTGGATCGCAATAAATTTAACGGGTTATACACCTCTTTACCCGCCCTTACCCCGGCCGCTTCTCATTTATAGACCGCTTTGGCCGTCGTCGGATCCTCGGGCCAGGGGTGTTTTGCGTAGCGCGCCCGCAACTCCTTTCGCACCTCTGGATAGGTCCTCTCCCAGAACCCCGCCAGATCATCGGTCACCTGAGCGGGCCTGAAATTGGGCGCCAACAGATGCATCAACACCGCCACCTCTCCACGCCCCACCCGCGGCGTCTCCGTCCACCCAAAGACCTCCTGAATCCGCACGGCCAGAATCGGCGGCCCATCGATCTGATAGCTCAACCGAATCTTGCTCCCCGAGGGCACCTCCAACCTCGCTGGCACCTCTTCCCCCAGAAGTTGGCGCTGCTTACCGCTGAGATAGGCCTTCAACTGTCCTGGAAGCGACATCCGCCTCAGCTCCTGAAAGCTTCGCTTGCCCCACATCAACTGCTCCCAGATATCCGCCTCCGCGTATCCCCTCTCTTCATCCTCCATCAACCGCGCAAAGCTGGCCTCCTGGAACCACTGGCGGGCGCACTCCCAGCGGATCAAGAATTGGTGATCGTCGTTGGACAATCCAAAGCTCCGGGGGACGTCCTCCAGCGCCCGCGCCTTGAGCATTGCCACCACGTCCGCCGCCTTCGCCTCTTGCTCCACCGACGCCACCTGGGTGTCCAACTCCAACTCCCCGAAGCGCTCCACGCGCCGGGCCATCACCCGCTCGCGCTCCTCGTCAAACCCTACCTCCACCGTCTCCGTGAAGCGCTCTCCAAAGGCCTCCTCCAACCAGGAGCGTTTGACCTCGCTTGCCATCCGGATCAACGCCCTGGAATCCACCCCTCCCACCGCCGATCGGGCCCGCGTAGACCCCGCCACCACCGGAGCCACGATCCACTCCGCCTCACGGACCACGCTATCGTAGCTCAGAGTCATCGGCTCTCCCCCCACCATCACGAAGCGATCGCTTCCCGGCTCTCGTCGCCGCGCCAGCCGGTCGGGAAACCCCATCATCACCGCCTGCAGCGCATCATCGTCGTCGCCATGTCCTCCACCATCGACCATCTTCAATAGCTGTTTTTTGACCTTCTGAATCCGCCGCGCCCCACCGACGTGAACCCGATACCCCCGCCGCCGGGCCTCCCGGCTCCGTCCCCTGACCGCCGACGCCAACAGCTCCGCCCTCACCAGCACGTCCGATCGATCCGTGGGCGCGTCTCGATCCACGGATTGTACGAAATCGCGCTCCGAGATCGCCGCTGCCATCGCCGCCGTCTTCTGCGCCACGCCCCGCCGCTCGCCCTCCAGCATCATCTTCGCGATCCGCGGGTGCACCGGAAGCTCCATTAACCGCTCGCCCTCCCTGCTCAACCGAAACTCACCGGCCTCCATCGCCCCCAGCATCCGAAGGAGTCTCAGACCGTGCTCCACGGCGTGATCTGGCGGCGCCTCAAACCAGTCAAAGCCCTTCGGGTCTGCCCCGCTCCAGGCCAGCACCTCCATGAGCACCGGGGCCAGATCGATGCGCTCGATCGCCGGTTCGTCGTACTCCTCCATCCGAAACTCATAGGCTGTCGTCCACAGCCGAATCGCCCGCCCCGGCCTTACCCTTCCCGCCCGTCCGGCCCGCTGCTTCGCCGACGCCAGGCTGATATGGCCGAGTTCCAGGTTGTCCAGCCCACTGGCCTTGGACATCCGCATCTGGCGAACCTTCCCCGAATCGATCACCACCGTCACCCCCTCGATGGTCAGCGACGTCTCCGCAATATTGGTCGCCGCGATCACCTTGCGGCGCTCCCCGGGCTCGATGGCCCGATCCTGCTCCTGTGGCGATAGCGCCCCGTAGAGCGGATAGAGCTCAATCCCCTCCTCATCGGCCCACTCCTCGAGGGCCTCCAGGCAGCGATGGATCTCGCCTCGACCGGGCAAAAACACCAGGATATCGCCCCCCTCATCACCGTCGCTCCCCACGGCTCTTCGCACCGCTCTCGCTGCCTCATACTCGATGCGTTCCTCGGCAGGCTGCTCCAGATACTCCACCTCCACCGGATAGGTCCGCCCCTCGCTCTTGATCGATGGCACCCCCAGATAATCGGCGATCGGCTTCGCCTCCAGCGTCGCCGACATCACCACCACCTTCAGATCCTCTCGCACCTCCTGAACTTCCTTCAGGAAGGCGATCGCCAGATCCGTATGCATGCTTCGCTCGTGAAACTCATCGAGGATCACCACCTCCACCCCCTCTAAAAAGGGGTCGGACTGCAACCGCCGCGTCAATATCCCTTCTGTGATCACCGCCAGGCGCGTCGACTGGCTCATCCGTCGATCAAATCGCACCTGATAGCCCACCTCATCGCCCAGGCGAACTCCCCGTTCGGCGGCAATACGCCTCGCCGTCGCCCTCGCCGCCACCCGACGGGGCTCCAGCATCACGATCTGCCCCTCTTCGGCCAGCCCTCCATCCAGCAGCGCCGGCGGCACCCGCGTACTCTTTCCCGCCCCCGGCGGGGCCTCGATCACCACCCCCCGATGCTCCTGGACCACCCCCACGATCTCCGGCAGCACCTCATCGATCGGTAGCTCTATGCCTTCCCGCGCCACTTAATTATAGCCCCGGAAATAGTGCTCGTGTGCCCCAGACGTGGTGCAACCCGCCGAGGATGAAGACCAGGCCCAGCGTGAAGAAGATCGCGCTTCGCTTGTGCTTGGCCGCATCATCTTCGGCCCGCTTGGCCATGATTGAGCCCACCTGGACCACCACCACCGCCAGGATCATCATCGTGATATGCTCCACCGCCCAGAAGCGAAGCGTCGTATCCCCCATCGCGTTGCCCATATCCTCCAACGCATTCGATACGATCGGACTCTGCACGTACAGCAGCAGTCCCAGCAATAACTGCAGGTGCATCGACGCCACGTAGGCTACCGTCCTCAGTCGATCGCCGCGGCTCCACTCTCGCTTCGTCGCCACCCCATGCCAGGCAAACCCAATCGCCGCCACCGCGGCGACCATCACCACCCACCTCAAAATATTATGAATCGGCAACAACGCACTATACATTTCCATGGCACACCTTTTCTCATTCGGGAGTCTCTCCATCTGGTCGTCGCCGCTGGGGCGACCGGCGCGAAACCTAGCGCCACCACCCCAGGCCTTCAAGCTCTTCGCCCAAAAAACGCCCTTTTCACCACCCGCACTTATCGCTAATATTGAGCCTGATCCTTGACTCCCCATTGAATCGCCTCGCCCCATCCATCGGACCGGCCTCTTCAGGCGCGTCGTGGATCATCGGAGCTGAGGCTTCCTGTGTGAGTGACTCCCTATGGACAACCCCCAATCCACACAGATCATTCGCACCGAGCTACTGATCGGCGTCCCCCTCGACGAATTCGACTTTCGCCTCCTGCTGCGCGAATATCACCGAGAGCTGCGCCGCCGATTCCCCCGACGAGATCTCCCGGCCTACAGCCCGGAACGGGTCCTCAACAGCCTCATTCCCCGCTTCGAAGCCGACGCCTCCCAGGACCTCGCCGGCAGTCGTCGCGACGTCCTTCAGGCCTTTGCCCAACGCCATTTCCACCTCGACCTCACCGTCGCTGGAAGCGACTACGGCCCCCACGAAAAACGGCGCTCCCCCTATGGTTTTAACCGTTGTTTCTATCACCTGGGCCGAAGCCTGGTCAGCGCCTCCCTTCGCCTCGATGCCCCGGGCTTTACGCCCTATTGCTCCACCCGCCGATGGAGTCCTGCCTTCCTTCGCCAGCACCTCGACGAGGTCATGGAGCTTGTGCCCGACTACCTCTGGTGGGCCATGCACCAACAGCGCGACGTGCTCCGCAATTGCCTGCTCCCCGAGCAAGTGGCCGAACTGCAGCGTCAACTCCAATCGGCGGGCTTTAAGACCGACAATATCGGCCTCTTTCTCACCACCCACGAATGCCTCTTTGAGGAGCTTCCCAACGACCGGGCGGCCACCGCCCAGGCTCACTCCAATCCCATCGCCTCACTCACCCCACCTTCCCCTAAATCTGGTTCCCCCTCATGAACGCACTTTCTCTTCCCCGCCTCCTGTTCGCCATCGTCTTCACCCTCGCCACCACCGGCCCCTTGCTGGCCTGCGGCGACGACGAGACGGCCAATAGCAATAGCGACAACAACCAGGAGCAACCCAATAATCAACCTGCCAACAACCAGACCCCCAATAATCAGCCCGACGACGATCGCGAGCGCATCTCGATTCCCGAACCGGACGCCCTCCGCGACTACGACGGACCCATCGGTGGCGATCGCCCCGTCGATCCCATCTTTCCCGACAACTACGACGTGGAGGGCAACCACCCGCTCCTGCTTCAACTCCACGGCTACGGAAGCGACGCCGACGAAACCACCGCCGGCTTTGACGCCATGGACCTCGCCGCCGAACTGGGCGTCGTCGTTCTCGCCCCCGAGGGCGAGACGGACTCCACGGGAGCCAACTTCTGGAATGCCACCGCCTTTTGCTGCAACTTCGCGGGCTCCGATGTCAACGACGTAGACTACCTCACGGACCTCATCCTGGAGGCCATCGAGCGCTACGCCATCGACCCCGACCGCATCTGGTTGATGGGCATCTCCAATGGCGGCTTCATGTCCCACCGCATGGCCTGCGACCGCTCCGAGATCGTCGACGCCATCATCCCCTTCAACGGCACCTCCACCACCGAGCCCGAGGACTGCGACCCCACCGATCCCGTCCACATTATCCACGTCCATGGGACCGAGGACTCCACCATCCTCTATGATGGCGGCGGCCACCTCTACCCCGGGGCCATCGAGAGCATTGAGCGCTGGCGTGAACACAACAGCTGCTCCGACGAGGTCATCGTCGAAGACCCCATCGAGATCACCCTCTCCGTCAGCGGCGAGGAAACCACCATCGAGCGCTGGACCGATTGCGACGACGGCGGCGACGTCGAACTCTGGACCATGGACGGCGCCGGCCACGTCCCCCTTCCCCTCGCCAACTTTGGTCCCTTCGTCTTCGACACCCTCTTTGACGACTACACCTTCGAGCCCTAAGCCCAGGCTTAACCTCGCCTTCCTCTGGCCATCTCCCCGGCGGTGATTACGATCTTATCCTGCCGTGGAGATGGCTTCTCGCAACCTGAGCCCGCCTCCTCCGCCGGCATCCGTACCGCCAATCAGGGAGTACTCACCGCACCTGCTTCACGGAGGAAGCTATGGCTTTGACCCCCAACTCGTTTCGACGCAGCCCGCGCATGCTCGCCGCCCTCATGGTTGCCTCCGCCGTCCTCAGTTTGATCATTATCGCCTATATCATCTAGCCCGGATGATTCATGAGACGTTGTCACGCGCCCTGAGCAAAGCGAAGAAATACCCTCGGGGTGAGGCAAAATCAGAGTTGAGAGGCCAAACTTGAACCCGATTCCGGGCATTGAAAAGCCCCACCGGCGATGCCGGAGGCATCGCCGCGGAGTGTGCCCTCAGCGCGCTGGGAGCATAGCGACCGAGTACTCCTGGGGTGCAGCGAGGAAATGCCCTTGGGGTGAGATGCAGGGATCGCGGCTCTGATGAGCCGCCGTAGACGAGTCGTGAACAATCCCGGCTAGTAGCTGCCCGCTGCTCCACCGGGCCATGCCTTCTCTGCCCTCCGGCTTGCCCTGAATACCTTTGCTCCTCTGCTGTTCGCCCTTGCCCCTGGGGCCAGGCGTATTAGTACTTTTATGGCGTACCGCTAACCCGTTCTCCACCCCGGAGCGACCTATGACCTGTCACGGACTCCCCCAGGGCGATACCGTCTCTATTCCGGACCTCGACGTCGCCAGCGCGATTTCCGTCGAGGCCTCGTCGACGGCACTCCTCGTCATCGATATGCAGCACGACTTCGTCTACCCCGATGGCGCCCTCCACGTCGCCGACGCCTCCACCACCGTCCCCTATATCGCCGAATTGATCACCCTGGCCCGTGCCCACGGGATGCCCGTGATCTTTAGCCGCGATACCCACACCGAGGATGACCGCGAATTTGACATCTGGCCCCGCCACTGCGTCCACGGCACCGATGGCTGGCAGATCATCGACGAACTGGCCCCCGAACCCGGCGATCTCATCGTCGACAAAAACCGCTACGACGCCTTCTACGCCACCTCCCTCAACCACCACCTCTCCCACGTCTGGGACATCGACCATCTCATCATCGTCGGCACCGTCTCCAATATCTGCGTGGGCCAGACCGCCGCCTCCGCCGGCCTTCGCTGGTTCAACGTCGTCACGCCCGCCGATTGCATCAGCGCCCTGACTCCCTTTGATCAGGCCAGCGCCCTTCGCCAGATCGACTCGTTGTACAACGGCACCGTGCTCGCCTCCTCCCAGGCCATCGAAGTCCACCTCTAGAAAAGCACAAGCCCCGGCCTTCGCCGGGGCTGCTTGGCCACCTCTTTTCGCCCCACCTCTATCCTCGTTCAAACCTCGCCCGGCTTAATAACCCGGGTTATTTACGCCGTGCCGGGATTAAACGAGGGGGGATCACTGGCCGGAAAGGAGCTGCGACTCGCCTCGTCCACCGGCTCCCCCACGTCATCCGACTCGCTGATGTCGGGCAGCGCCTCCATGGCCTCCGCGATCGGCTCTTCGTCCAGCCCCTGGTAAAGCTTTGCCAGCTTCTTGAGCACCATTTCGTGATCTTTTTGCACCGACGCCAGAATCTCGCTTAACTGATCGCTTGCTGCCTGCTGCCCGGCGTTGTGATCCGCCGTCGCCAGGCGCCACAACCCTTCTTCCAAAAACTCTTCCCGATCTCGCAGCTCTTCTTCGATACCCATTAATAACCGTCGAATCTGTCGCTGACGAGACTTCCACCGACCCACCGCTCGGATCCAGTCTGCCAGCTCGTCGCTTCGCCTCTCCTGCGTCATCTCAACCTCCACGTCTTGGGCTCTCGATTGGTCGTGGGGCCACTTCCAGAATTGCTGCGTCGCCAGCCTCCGGACCCTCCGTTGGACCTGACAGCTCCGAACTTAATCACATCTCTTCAACTTCAAGCTCCTCGCCTCGCGATGGCCCATCGCCCTCTGGTGAAAAATAGCTGATCACCAATAGCGCCCCCCCAAGGCCCACAAAGATCGCCACCCGCCAAAGCGTGTCGGCCTGATTGAGATCAAAGAACACCAACTTGAGCACCGACGCCATCACCGCCGCCATCCCCAACCATCGCAAATGAGCCACATCGCGGATCACTCCCCAGGCCAGGGTCACCACCGCCATCAGCGCCCACAGCGCCGTCACCACATAGGAGACCTCTCCATAGGAAAAGCCCACGGCCACCACCATCGCCATGTA
>CAYQBU010000028.1:0-8181 GCA_964415785.1 uncultured Bradymonadales bacterium | reverse complement strand
ATGCACCACCGCCACTTCCACGCTCAGCGCCGCCATCAGGCTCAACCCCTCGAAGGCGTCCACCAGAGCCATCGCCACCAGCCCCACCACCACCAACCGATGCACCCCCACCAGGGCCGACCCCTTCTCCAGACGCCCATCGAGCCACGACGCAAGCCAGGCCATGCCCAGCGCCGCCACCACGTACAGCGGGAGCCACCCCACCCCTTCGGGCACCCAGGCCCAGCGCAATGCTCCCAGCAATACCGGCGGCGTCAACAACGCCACCGCTCCCACCACCTGCTCATTGACCGGCGACACATCCAGCAGCCACCGTCGCAACACCGGTATTAGCCCCACTGACCCCCACACCACCACCAGACTTCCCAGCCACACTCCGAAGGCCGCCGTCGACACCTCGCTCGACACGTAGATATAGCTCCCCAGCCACGCCAGCGCCCATCCTCCTACCGCCGTCAGCCCCAACAGATGCTTCCATCCCCTCAACAAATAGATCGCCACCATCCCCATGACCAACAACCCGTTATAGATGCTCAGCCCCGCCAGATTCCCCGACGACGTCGACAGCATCCACGGCGTCGCAAATCCCCCGATCGCCCCCACCACCGACAAGGTGATCGCATTCCACCGATAGGCCATTCCAAAGGCCCCCATGGTCACCACCGACATCGCCCCAAACGCCACCGTATGAGGCACCAACTCATAGAGCTGGTAGGCCGCGTAAAACGTAATGTAGAACGCCGCCAGACTTCCCCCCAGACAGATCCGCGACAGCGCTCGACGCCGGTCCTGAAGCCACCATCCCACCCCTCCCAGGACGCCGCCCAATCCGATGCCCAGCACCACCCGCACGGGGTCGACGAGAAGTCCCAGCTCTTCGGAGAGCCGATACAAAAAGACCAGTCCCACCAGCACCAACGCCATCCCCAGCCGGTTAAGCCAGGTCTCCATCCCCCTCTTGTTGGAACGCTTCTCTGAACTCTTGGACTTGTTGGACTTGTTGGACTTCTTGGGCTTTTTCTCGGGTGGCTTCTCGGAGCGCTTCTTTGCCTGTTCGCCTTTTTGCTTTTCTTTTTTCTCTTTGGCCTGCGCCTGCTCCGTCGACCAACTGCGGACGGGCTTTTGCCTGGCCTCGTCCTGCGACGCCGACCGTCGCTCATCCCGATCGCCTGGCCCCTGTTGTGGCCCCACGAGATGCGCTTCGATACGCGACAGGCTCTCTTCAACTCGCTCTAGGCGAGCCTCGACGCTTTCCCGATCTTCGGTGTTTTTCTTATTCATCCCATCCATTCCTCGATCGGATTTGAGTGTCTCATCCCGTGCCTTCCGAACTCCGACGGGTTAGCACAATCGGTTCGCCGCGGGTGATGATCATCGTGTGCTCAAATTGAGCCACCAACCCCTTATTCTCCGTCATCAGTGTCCACCCATCGTCGAGCTCCATCACCTTCTTGGCGCCCATCGCCAAAAAGGGCTCCAACGTCAGCACCTGGCCTTCGCGAAAGCGGCGCTTCTCGGTGCGATCGTAGAAATGGGGGATGAACTTCGGCGGTTGATGCAATTTCTTGCCGATGCCATGGCCACCCAGATTGCGGATCACCGTATATCCCTTTTGGTCGGCCAGCCCCTGCACCACCCGTCCCACCATTTTGACGGGCCGTCCATGACGAGCCATGCTCATCGCCTTTTCCAGCGCCTCTTTGGTGGCGTCCAAAAGGGCCTGCTTCTCCTCGCCGATATCGCCGACCCCAAACGAGGCCCCACTATCGGCGAAAAACCCGTCGCACTCCGCCGACACATCGATATTGACCAGATCCCCCTCCTCAATGACCAGATCCCCCGGGATCCCATGAGCCGCTCGCTCATTGACACTGATGCAGGTGGCCCCCGGAAAATCATATTCCAAGATCGGCGCCGATTGCGCCCCATTTTCCTCCAGCACCGCTCGACCGATATCGTCGAGCTCTGCCGTCGTCATCCCCGCCTCCATCTGGCTCTGCATCTCCTCGATGGTGGCGGCAACGATTTCCCCAATGCGACGCAATTTCTTCACGTCCTCTTTCGTCAATCCCATGGTCCAGTCGCTTGCTTTATTTTTTTGGCCGTTTCGAACGTCTACGTCTTCCTTATCCCATACCGACCTTCGCCTGTCATTACCACTGCTACACATGGCGAGCCCTGTGGTTATAATCACCCCTCGCGATTCGTCTCGTATTGATCGTCGCCAGAGGTCCTTTTATGCCCCCACCTGACTTTCCCACGGGCCACCGCTTTGCCACCCCCAAAGTGGTGCTCTCTCAATGCCTGGAACTCGAGGCCTGCCGCCACGATGGCCAGCGCATCCGCAACTCCTTTGTCGCCCACCTGCTGGACTTTGTGGACATCATCCCCGTCTGCCCGGAAGTCGAAATCGGCCTCGGCACCCCCCGCGAGACCATCCGCCTCGTCGACAGCGACGGCTCGACCCGGCTCATTCAACCGGCCACCGACCGCGACCTCACCGACGCCATGCACCGCTTCGCCCGCGATTTTCTCGACCGCCTGGGCGCCGTCGACGGCTTCGTCCTCAAGAGCGGCTCCCCGAGCTGCGGCACCAAGAGCGTCAAGGTCTACCAAAAGGCCGAGCGCTCGCCTTCTGTGCGCACCGAGTCCGGTCTCTTTGCCCATCACGTCCTCGACGCCTTCCCCAGCCTCGCCGTCGAAGACGAGGGCCGCCTTCGCAACTTCTATATCCGCCACCACTTCCTGACCCGCCTCTTCACCCTCGCCGAACTGCGCCTCCTCAGCGACGAGCCCTCGATGGCCGGCCTCATCGATTTTCAGCGCCGCCACAAGCACCTCTTGCTCCTCTACGACGAGCCCGGCCTTCGCCAATTGGGTCGCATCGTCGCCAACGCCGACGGGCTCTCTACCGACGAGGTCTTTGAGCGCTACCGCGAGCGCTTCATCACCGCCCTCGCCAAGGAGCCTCGCCGTCAGGCCCATACCAACGTCCTCCACCACCTCTACGGCCACTTCAAAGACCGCATCTCCGACGCCGAACGCCGCGAATTCCTCCAGATGGTCGAAGAGGTTCGGCATCACCACCTCACCCTCAACGCCCCCCTGTCCATCATCCGCTCCTGGTGTGCCCGCTTCGACTACGACTACCTCGTCGACCAATCCTATCTCGCTCCCTATCCCCGCGGGCTCTTTTTGATGCGCGACTCCGGCAAGGGTTTTGATTTCTGATTTGGCCTTTGTCGATCGGCTGCGCTTTCATCGGAGTTCTCCGTCGTGCCACGCCTCTCCCTCTTTGCCGCTCTCCTCATCGCCACCGTCGCTCTATCGACCGCGGCCCCCTTCTTTCGCGTGGCCCACACCACCCATCCCATGGCCGCCGCCGCGGCCCGCCTGGCCATCGCTTCGCTGATCCTGCTTCCCTTCGTCTGGCCTCGCCTCAAAGCGCGCCTCAGGTCCACCCCCTCCGATCCCTCGCAGCGCCCCTTCTGGATCGCCGCCGTTGTCGCCGGACTTTTCTACGCCCTCCACTTCGGCACCTGGGTGGGCTCGCTCCAACTGACCTCCGTCGCCGCCTCCGTCACCCTGGTGACCGCCACGCCCCTCTTTCTCGCCCTCTGGGCCCTCTTTAGCGGCATTGACCGACCTCATCGCCAAACCTGGATCGCCCTCGCGCTGAGCGCCGTCGGTATCGCCATCATCGGCGGCCACAGCATCGGTACGTCGGCGTCCCAACTCCTGGGCGACGGCCTCGCCCTCCTGGGCGCCGTCGCCATGGCCGCCTATCTCCTGGTCGCCCGGCGCCTGGGCCCCAACCTCGATGTCTTCGCCTTTCTCACCGTCGCCGCCGCCGTGGGCGCCGCCTGTCTCTACCTGGCATGCCTGATCACCGGCGTTCATCCCTTTCCGGACTCCCGCAGCGACCTCCTCTTTCTCGCCGGCGCCGCCCTCATCCCCCAGGTCATCGGTCACGGCCTGCTCACCTGGGCGCTTCGCCACATCACGCCCACCGCCGTGGGCATCACCACCCTCGGCGAACCCGTCGGCGCCACCCTCCTGGCCTGGTGGTGGCTCGGCGATACCCTCAGCGCCCCCGTCCTCGCCGGCTGCGCCATCACCCTCTTTGGCGTCGCCTTCGCCATTGGTCGCCGCGCCCCGGACTAGCCCGCCCTAGCGCTCACTCCTCGAGCTTCTCCTGGAGTAACTCTCGCACCTTGACGGCATCGGCCGCTCCCTGCGTCGCCTGCATCACCTGGCCAATAAAATAGCCGATCATGCGCTTTTTTCCGCCCCGGTACTTCTCGACCTCTTCCGGGTTCTCCTCCATCGCCTGCTCGATGATCGGGATCAACTCCGATGCATCGCCCACCTTCTCCAACCCCTTCTCGTCGACGATGCTCTCTGGATCGCCGCCGCTCTCCAGCATCTCTTCCAGCACTTCCCGACTCACCTGGGTATTGATCCGATCGCCGTCAACCATCTCGATCAACGCCCCCACGTCTTCTGGATTCAAGCCCAGCTGCTCCACTCCTTCGCCCTCATCGACCCGGGCCAACACCTCATTGACCACCCAGGGGGCCACGCTCGACGGTGCGTCGTATGCCGAAAGCACAGCCTCGAAATACTCCCAGGTCTCGCGATCTCCGGTCAAAAGATCGGCCTCTCCCTTCTTGAGCCCCAGCTCCTCCTGATAGCGCGCAAAGGCATCGGCAAGCGCCTCGTCGGCCTCCCGGGCCCTTGTGCGCTCCTCAGAAATCGGATCGCTGGGCCCAGCCTTTCGCTGCGCCTCCAACGCCTTGAGACGCTGCTCCTCTTTTTCCCGACGCCGGCGCTCATCTTCGGCCTTTTGCTTTTCCTTTTGCTTTCTGGCCCAGGAGTCGCTCAGCGACACGATTCGATTGAAGACCAGCTCCTCTTCGGCGGCCTCGAAGGGATCGCGCCAAAAATAGCCCTGGCGCTCAAATTGATAGCGCTGCGAAGGCTTGTCACCGGCCACGCTGGGTTCCACCAGGCTTTTCTCGATGACCTCCAAAGACTCCGGATTCACAAACTCCACATAATCCGTCTCGTCCTGTCCCGTGGGGTCATCGACCTCGAACAAGCGCTCATAGAGCCGTACCTCGCACTCCAGGGCCTGACCGGCACTGACCCAGTGCAGCGTCCCCTTGACCTCGCGGCCATCGGGCGACGATCCACCCTTTGTCTTCGGATCGTAGCTGCACCGCAGCTCCTTGACCTGCCCATCCTCCCCGCGGATCACCTCGTCACAGGTGATATAGTAGCCGTAGCGAAGCCGCACTTCCTGGCCCGGGGCCAGGCGATACCAGTCCTCCGGCGGCTCCTCCTGGAAGTCCTCACGCTCGATATAGAGCTCTCGGCTAAAGGGCACTTTTCGGCTTCCCTCCAGCGGTACATCGTGCGGATAATAGGGCGCCTCCAACCACTCGACCTTGTCTTGCTCGTAATTGGTGATCACCACTTTCAGGGGCTCTAACACGCCCATGACCCGCGGCGCCTTCATATTCAGGTCGTCGCGGATCGTGTGATCCAATTGCGCGTAATCGACGCGATTGTCGCTTTTGCTGATCCCCATCCGCATGCAGAAGGTCCGGATCGCCGACGGAGGCACCCCTCGCCGCCTCAACCCGGCCAGCGTCGGAAGCCTGGGATCGTTCCACCCCTCGACCATCTCCTCTTCCACCAACCTCAACAGCTTTCGCTTGCTCGTGATCGTGTGACTCAAATTGCGACGGGCAAATTCGTATTGCCGCGGCCGCGACGCCAAAAGCGCCTTCGGCGCCCGATCGATGACCCAGTCGTAGATGGCGCGATTATTCTCAAACTCCAGCGTGCATAGCGAATGCGTCACCCCCTCAAAGGCGTCCTCCAGACAGTGCGCGAAATCGTACATCGGATAGATGCACCACTGGTCTGCCGTATTGTGATGCGTCGCATGGCGGATCCGATATAAGAGCGGATCGCGCATCAACATATTGTCGGCTCCCATATCGATCTTGGCCCGCAAGACATGCTCTCCGTCCTCGAACTCCCCGTTTCGCATCCCCTCGAAGAGCTCCAGATTCTCCTCCACGCTTCGCTCCCGATAGGGACTCTCCTTGCCTGCCTCCGTGACCGTGCCCCGATACTCGCGCATCGTCTCCATATCCAGACTGTCCACATAGGCCTCCCCCGTCTCGATCAGATGCACCGCTACGGCGTACATCTTCTCGAAATAATCAGAGGCAAAATACAGGTGCTCGCCCCAGTCATAGCCCAGCCACCGCACGTCTTCCTGAATCGACTGCACGTACTCCCGCTCCTCCGTCAGCGGATTGGTATCGTCAAAGCGCAGATGACAGCGCCCACCGTACTTTTTGGCGGTCTCAAAATTGAGCACGATCGACGTGGCGTGGCCCAGATGCAGATAGCCGTTGGGCTCCGGGGGAAAACGCGTCACCACCGTCTCGTGCTTTCCCGCCTCCAGATCATCTTCGATGATATCGTGGATGAAATTCTTGGGAAACTCGCTTGTCGTCACGTCATTATCGGCCATGGTCTTATCTGGGGTCTCGAGTCATCATTGGCAGCCCTAGGCTCCTATCACACCGATCTCGTTCCATGAAGTCAGAGTTGCCCCGCCTCTGGTGGTCCATACCACCAAATGATACAATTCGAATCACCCACCTCAGTTACTCGCTCCGGAGGCATTGATGAAGTTGCCCTCGCCCTTCTACCGTCGCGATCGCTCTGCCCTTGCCGTCCAATCCGTAACTGCCTGCCTCGCTGGCTTTCTGTTCGGCCTACCCCTGTCGTTTTTTGCCCTCTTGTGGGGCGCCTCCAGCATCGTCTCCGTGGGCCTTCTCTGTCTCTTTCTGCTGGCCACCACCTCCACGGCTCGCGCCGCCTCACCGGCCCCGCGCTTTCCCAACCCCATGGTCGTCAGCGCCACCTTTTTTTCCACTCTCTGGCTCTGGGCCCTCGGCCTTGACCACTTCTTCATCCAGGCCCAAATCGGACCGTTTAGCGATCTCTCCCTCCACCCGGTCACCATGCTCGGAAACGCCGTCTTTGGCTCCGCCCTCTTCGCCGGCCTCGGCGCCTGCATCGGCTTCACCTACCTCAGCGCCCGCCTCTCCATGGCCCGCGCCTCTGGTTACGCTGACCACTAATCGCAGGCGGACATCAGCGCCTGCTCCTGCATCTGGCACGGGGCGGACGAGCTTCCCTCAACAAAATCCTGATATCTCTGACAACTGAGCTCGCTCAAACAGGACACCATCCCCGCATATGTTTCCAGGCATTGCTGTCGATTGCCCGACTGGTTGGCGATCTGATCGGCCTCGGAAACGATCGTATCGCAATCGTCGAGCATCTCCAGATTCGCACAGGTCCCAACATTCGATGCCAGGACCTGACAATGCTGCCCAATCTCCTGCAATAGATCCCCTCCACCACCCGACCCACCATTGGAGCCACAACTCTCCCCGATTCGGCTACTTTCCCACCGATGGACCACCGTCACTCCATCATTGTCGGTCATCTCCGCTTCCACCTCTCGATAGTCCTGACAGGACTCCCGACAGTCATACGGAATGGTGACCTTGTGATTTAAAGATCGATCATGGGGTTTCCAAATACTGTCCCCATCGCCCAACGGTTCGGAGTCCATGGGACCGATCACTTCCCCATTTTGTCGGGTCACCGTCACCCGCGCCGGCTGTGGGAAATATCCATCGGGATCCATGCCCGGGATCCGGATCAACCTCTCCTGTACCTGTTCTTGAGCTTCGAGAAGGCAAGATGGCCTATCAACCCGACCTCCATCTATAACCCCGTAGAGCACGGGCTCTACATTTTCCACTTCCTCACTGCGCAAATAATGAATGCCAACACACCTGGCCGGGCTCTCGTCATCGATTATTTTTATCCCCATCACAGCTCGCACCTGATTTCCCGTTTCCACCTCTTCGGCCTCGTAGCGATCAATCATGACCGCCACCACATAATCATTGGCCGACCGCACCGCCCCCGTCACTCCACGCAGATCCAACTCAAAGGAATCCTCCCTCCCCTCTACACTCTCCATGACCCCCTCCAGTCGGTAGCCACCGGCGATCTCGCTGGCGGCAACTTCGATTCGATCCCAACGATCCGCATCGGGGCAATCCCTGTCCATAAACC
>CAYQBU010000027.1:24450-31712 GCA_964415785.1 uncultured Bradymonadales bacterium | reverse complement strand
CAGGAAGAACGCGAAGAGCGAGAGCGCCTGGAGGCAGAGCGCGAGCGGATTCGCCAGGAGTTGGAAGAAGAGCAGCGCCAGGAAGAGGAAGAAGAACGACGAGCCAGAGAGCGAGAGCGAGCAGCGAACCGAGTGCTCCCAGCGGCGGACGCCGACGTGGACCGAGGCGCCAATATGAGCGCGGCCCGGCAATATCTCGAGTTTTTGGATATGGATCCCGAATATGGCGGCGAGCACTGGTATCGCGCCACCTTTGGGCTGGCGAAAGCGCTGGTGCAAGAGGGGATTTACTCCGGCGCCGCCAACCCGCTTCTGGAGATCTTGATGGTGGGTACCGACGGACCGAGCTTTCAGGAAGCCTTTGGTATGCTGGAGACCATGACCCGAGAAATCGGCTTTCAGCCGCCGGTCCTCGAAGAGATGACCACCTTTTATCTGGGCGATACCAATGAGCGTTTTCAAGAGCGCTTCAACTACTACCTGGGTAAGTTCTTCTACGACTACAATCGCATGGAGCAGGCCCTGACCTATCTGGATCGGATTCCGGACAGTGCGCCGGAGTATCCGGAAGCCCGCTATCTGGCCGGTGTCGCCATGTTGGCCGACGAGGTCGGTGATATCCCGGGCGCCCTTCAAAACTTCGAACGCGCGATTCGGGCGGCGGAAGCGGCGGGCATCGAAGATCCAGAAAATCAGGACATCCTACAGTTGGGATATCTGGCACTGGCGAGGGTGTTTTTCGAGGTCGGATTCTTCGACGTCGCCCTCTATTACTATCAGCAGATCCCGTCGGAATCGGCCCGTCACGCAGACGCCATGTTTGAGTCGGCGTGGAGCTATTTCATGAAAAATGACTTTGAGCGGGCGTTGGGAGCATTCCACTCCTTGCACAGTCCCTACTATGCGGGCCGCTATTATCCGGAGCTCTACATTCTGGAAGCAACGGCCTACCTCAATATGTGCAATTACCCGAAAGCCGAACGAGCGGTGGAACAATTCTATCGCGACTATCTCGACCAGCGCTCAGCGCTGTCGGACTACCTGGCGGACACATTTGAGCCCGAGGAATATTGGGAGCTGATGGAGATGGCCTATGAAGATGGTTCGGAGCCGCCGATTCCGGCGTTGTTCACAAATGCCGTGCTCGAGGACCTGAATTTCTATAATCTCTTTCAGGTGGTCCGTGCACTGCAGCACGAGCGAAACTCGCTCAATGCCAATATCGATGCCCTCGGAGAGTTTGGTGAGACGGTGTTGGAGGATGTGGAACGGCAATTGGAAATGAATATTGAAGAGGGTGGCATTGTTGTTCAACAGCGTCTGACGGAAGTCGATCAAGAATTGCAGCGCTGGGAAAATAATGCGCGGCAAATCGAGTTCGACATCCAAAGTGAAGAACGCGAGCAGCTTCAGCGTCGGATACAGACGCCGGGCTTTGAAGAGAGGCAAGCCGAGGGCGGCACGACCTTGATGGTCGTCGCCGACGACTGGCAGGCCTGGGAATTCGAAGGCGAATACTGGCTCGACGAGGTAGACAGCTACCGTAGCCGAATGCGAACGGAGTGTATTGAGCAATGAAAAGCCGAGAAATGATGAAAGTAACGATCGCGGCGGTGGCACTGGTGATGTTCAGTGCCCCGGCCATTGGATTTGCTCAGGATGTGACGGACTCCGAGCGACGAACCTCTGACGACCTGATGGACGCCGCATCGCAGCGTCTGGCCGATGATGCGGCCGCCGAGGAAGAACGCGAGGTCGAGGAGCTGCAGGCAGAAGATGACCTGACGCTCGAGGACTATGAGGCTGCAGAAGAGGGTTTGACGGCTGAAGAGCTGGCTCAACTCCAGCGCCAGCTCGAGCAGACCAACTCGGAGATGATCGAGCAATTGGAAGACATCATCGCCGGCCAGCCCCAGAGCCCCCAGCGACCGGAGTGGATGTTTCAAAAAGCGGAGCTGATGTGGGAATTGCGCAATATGGAGTATATCCGGGAGCGCAATGACTATAACGCCTGCCTGGATGCGGTCTACGACGGGCCCCTCGAGGAAGAGGATTGCGACGAGCCAGAACCGGACTATGCGCAATCCCAAGAGATCTACGAGCAGATCGTTCAGGAATTTCCCGACTATCAACGCCTCGACGAGGTGATCTTTCGGCTGGGAAGCGGTTTGCTGGACGCCGACGAGGGCGCTCAGGGCGTGGACTACCTCAATCGATTGATCGCCGACTACCCCAATTCGCGGTATGTGCCGGACTCCCGTCTGGCACTTGGCGATTATTTCTTTGAACAGCACATGACGGGGGCGGCCAAAGACAACTACGTGCACGTCCTGGACCACGAAGAATATCGCAACTACGACTACGCCCTCTATCAATTGGGATGGACGAATTTCAATATGGGTGAGTGGCGAAACAGTGCTGATCGCTTCATGGAAGTCATCGAGCGCGAAGACGACGAGTCGGCCTGGGGCCTGTTGGCGGACCGAGCGGCCAACGACCTGATCTTGGCGCTCGCCGAAATCCCCGGTGGCTGGATTGAGGCTCGCGACTATTTCACGGAACTGCGCGATCTGGATTTTGCGATCGGTCAGATGGAGCGCATGGCGCAGCAACTGGAAGCGCAGGGTAATGATCCGGACGCCATCGCCACCTACGATTGGTTGATCGAAGAGCAGCCCAACTCGCCGGATGTCCCGGATTGGGCGGACGCGATCACGCGAACCGAACGAGAAAACGACTTTTCACGATACGAAGAGCGGGTGGTAGAGTTTGCGGCCTATCTCCATCCCGATCACACCTGGTTCAGAAATAACGAGGACGACGAGCAGGCCATTGAGATGGCCAATCGATACGTGAGAAATAACCTCGCCCGGCTGGGAACGCACTATCACTCCGATGCTCAAGAAGAAGACGATCAGGAGCTCTACACCCAGGCGGCGGAGTACTACCAGCAATTCATCGACCGATTCCCGGACGACCAACTCGCCTTTGATATGACCTTCTTCCTCGGCGAGATCTACCTGTTCAGCCTGGAGCGTTATGCCGACGCGGCGGAACAATATCAGCTGGTGGTAGACCTCTACGAAAACGACAACGTTCCCGAAGGAGCCGATGAAGACGACGTACAGGGCTTCGTCAGGGACGCGGCCTATAATATTGTGGTCTCCTACAACAATTTGGTTCGGGAGTACCATCCGGAGAGCGTGCTCGTAGAGATGGCAGAGCAAGCCGGGCAGGACCCGGAGATGACGACGGATGGCATCGATGATGTCACCGACGAAGACGGAGAGCCGGAAGCTCCGGAACGCGAAGATCTGCTGGAGTGGGAGGCGGGCTTTGTGACCGCCAGCGACCAGTTCTCGGAGATGTACCCCGGTGATGACATCACGCCGACGGTGGACTATGTGGCCGCCGAGGTTTATCGCAGCCGCGGTCACTTCGACAGCAGCATTCCGCGCTACGAGAGCATCATTGAAAACGCGCCGGAACACACCTACGCCAGCTACGCCGGAAACTCGCTTTTGGAGTCCAATTATAGGCTTCAGGATTGGGATCAGGTCGAACACTGGGCACGGCACCTATTAGAGAACGAAATCTTTGACGTGACACCGGAAGAGTCGCTGACCTCGGCGATTGCGTTTGCGATCAACAACCGGGCGATGGATTACATGGATGCCGATGAGCACAGCCAGGGCGCTGAAGAATTGTTGCGCCTCGTGGAAGAGTTCCCGGATTCCGATCTGGCATCTGGAGCGTTGTTCAACGCTGCCGCCGTCTACGAGACGGGCGATGAGATCTCACGAGCCGTGGAAATTTATCAGCAGGTCGTCGACGAATACCCAGAGGCCGAGCAGGTCCCGCAGGCGTTGGTGGCGTTGGGAGAGATTCACCAGGCAAGGACGGACTTTTCGCGAGCCGCCGACTACTACCTGCGACTGTCGGAAGAGGCCTATCGCGAGTATCGCCCGGAAGATGAAGAGGAGATGAGCGCGGTGGACGCCGTGTTTAACTCTGCCTCGTTGCGTCAGGCAATGGAGGATTGGGATCAGGCGATCGACACCTACGAGCTGTATCTGGAACTCTTCGACGAAGAGATCGAAGACCGCCAGGAAGTGGAGTATGAGTTGGCCTTCTTGGAACAGGAGCGAGATGATTGGGAGGCCAGTCGCGACCGCTTCGAGTCCTATCTCGACTTCTGGGAAGATGAGGTTCCGCTTTACGAACAGGTAGAGACCCATACGGAGCTGGGGCTGATCGCCGAGCGATTGCAGCCCGAAGGATGGCAAGAGACCGCCGACGAGCATTTCGAAACATCCTTTAGCCTGTGGATGGACGAAGAGGCCTGGGAAGAAGCCTTTGGAGGCGAAGCGAGTGATTATCGTCAGGCCGTTAATGACGAAGCGGCGCAAGCGCGCTTCCATCAGTCGGAATATATCTTCGATGAGTTCCTGGAAGTTCGCCTGGAATTCCCGCCGGATCGCCTCGCCGACCTGGCGAACGAAAAGGCCGAGCTTCAGCAGGAAGCGGAAGCGATCTATCGCGAAATCATCCAAGAAACGGGAAGCCCCCGCTGGATTTCGGCGGCGGCCTTCCGAAGAGGTCAAAGCTACCGCGATTTCGCGGAGGCCCTCTTCGACTTGCCGATTCCAGAAGGACTGACACCGGAACAGGAGTTTGACTACGAGATGTCGGTTCAAGATTTCGCGCTACCCCTTCAGGAGCAGTCGCTCAGTGCCTTCCAGACTGCGCTGAGATTGGCACTGGACAATCAGGCGTATAATGAGTGGAGCGCGCGATCGGCTGCTGAAATCAGTGAACTGGAGAGCGGAAGCTTCCCGGTTACGGAGCAGGATGGTGTGGATCCGACCCACTTCCGAGTGGAGTTCTTTGCGCCGGACCCCGTGCGGGATCGAGATGTGCTACGCCAGCGCGGATCGGAGCGGTTTGAGCGGTTGCGTCCAGAGGAGCCGGATCCGGATCTGGAGCCCGGGCACCCGCACTACGATCCGGAATTGGATCGGGATTCCCCGGAGTTCAATCAGCAGAAATACAACGAGATCTTCGGTCCGCCGGAAGGCGAAGAGGGCGAAGGCGAAGGCGAGCCGCAAGCCCGTCTGGGAGGTGATCGATGAATACCCCCGAGACGAAACGACCGAAGGCGACGAATGGCAGCATTGAGAGAAACGAGGAATCACCCATGACTACTACGGGACGAATCTTGAGACCGGCGATGGGCCTGGCGCTCGCCCTGGGCTTGGCGCTTGGCGTCGGCTGCAGCTCGACGCCGGTCGTCGAAGAGCCGGAACCGGAACCGGAGCTCACCGAAATTGAGAAGATCTCGGAAGAGACGGGAATGTCCGTGGAAGCGCTGGAGATGTTCGAGGAGGCGCTGGCGCGGATGGATGAAGACGATCTATTGGAAGCCTCGGAGCTCCTGGCAGAGGTAGTGGAGAAGGAACCCTATTTCGCGGAAGCGCATTATAACCTGGGCCTGGTCTATGGCGACATCGAGCAACACGATCTGGCCGTGATTCATATTGAACAGGCACGGGACCTGGATCCGGACGTCTTCGATTATACAATCGCCATGGCAAAAGCTCATGCGGAGGCCGAGGAGTACGAAGACGCCAGACGCTTGTTCAACGAGGTTATTCGCCAAGAACCAGGGAATTTGACGGCGATCAACAACCTGGCGGTGATCTCACTTCGAGAGGGCGATGAAGCTCAGGCTCTGGAGTACGTGGAACAGATTCTGCGAGAAGATAACGACAACGTCGGTGCTCTCAATACGCTGGGGCTGATCTATATGGAGCGGGAGAATATCTCGCTGGCCCGTTTTGTCCTGGGACGTGCACTGGAGCAGGATGAGACGAACCCAGACGTCCATAATAATATGGGTCTGGTCTATCTGCAGGATGAGAATGTCCCTAGTGCGGTCAGCCACTTTAACCAGGCTGTGGATGCGGATCCGAACTACCTGGAGAGTCGCCTGAACCTTGGATCGATCCTGATTGAGTATCTGGATTACGATCGGGCCAACGCCCACTTTAGCCATGTCATGGAGCTGACGCCCGAGAATTGCGTGGCCAATCTGGGCAAGGGCGCGACGAGCTTCGCACTTGGCGAGCCGGAGTCGGCACGTGACCGCTTCGAGTATTATCTCGAGATGTGCGATGGAGACCACTACTCGAGCCACGAACGGCTGGCTGAGCTCAATGAGGGGCCTCTGAATAACCCGGCTCAGGCGATCGAGCACTACGAGGCGCTGCTTGCATTGAGTACGGATGAAGATGATCAGGCCCAATACGAGGCGGAGATCAACTTCCTCCAAAGTCAGATGGATCGCCAGGCAGAGCCCGACGAGGCGGAAGAAGAGTCGGAAGAGTGATAGATCGAGCAAGGATTTGACGCGACCCGGTTGGGGTCGCTATCATTTGTGCTCGAAGGTGATTGATCGTGCCTGTAGCTGGAAGGAAAAAATGAAGAAAATCGCGTTTATTTTGGCAGTGGCCTTTACTCTGGCGACGAGCGCCACGGCGATGGCGGATGACCCCCAGACCGAATTCTACGACTTTGAAAATATGCATATCGATGGTGAGTTTGTCTCGCCGGATCTGGAGCATATGGAAGGTCAGGGCGAGGCTCAATTCGATCGGCTTCTGAACCTGCAGACGAGCTTCATTCCAAAAGTGGAAGAGAGCACCCAGGAGCCGGCGCTGCGTTAACCCGGATCGGTCATGAGTCGGGCTGAATGCCCATGGGCGCTGTAATGAGAAGCCACCCCCGCGAGAGCGGAGGGTGGTTTTTTTATGGGTTACAACTTTCTGCACAAAAGAATTGACGTTCAGAGAGGGGTGTCGCTATCATGGGGGTTCGGTGTTGGTTGGCCGATCCCATAACTGGAAGGTGAAAAGATGAGAAAGATCACGTTTTTGTTGGTGGTGGCGTTTGCTCTGACGGTAAGTGCCACGGCGATGGCTGATGAGCCCCAGACCGAGTTCTACGACTTTGAGAATTTGATTATCGACGGTCAGTTTGTGTCACCGGATATGACGCATATGGAGAGTCAGGGAGGAGCTCAATTCAATCGGCTGTTGAATCTGCAGACGAGCTTCCTTCCGAAGGTTGAGGCGAGTACGCAGGAACCGGCGTTGCGTTAACCCGGATTACTCACGATTCGTCTACTGCGGCGCATCAGAGCCGCGATGCCTTCATCTCACTCCTCGACGATGCTGTAGGCATCGACTGCGGGGCTTAATTTT
>CAYQBU010000027.1:4408-24350 GCA_964415785.1 uncultured Bradymonadales bacterium | reverse complement strand
CGACGACTCATGAATAATCCGGGTTGACCCGGATTATTTCCGATCCGTTAATTGCAGCGCATCAAAGCCGTGAGGCCTTCATCTCACTCCTCGACGATGCTGTAGGCATCGACTGCGGGGCTTAATTTTGGCATCGCAGCTCTGATTTTGCCTCGTTACGACGACTCATGAATAATCCGGGTTGACCCGGATTATTTCCGATCCGTTAATTGCGGCGCATCAAAGCCGTGAGGACTTCATCTCACTCCTCGACGATGCCTTCATTTTACCCCAGGGTCGCTTTGTTCGCTTTTCCCCGGGAGTACTTCCTTGCCGCACCCCGGGGGCACTTAGCTCGCTGCACCTCGGGAGTACTCCCTCGCTTGGCTCAGGGTGCGGAATGCCGTCTCATGAGTAATGGGGGATTCATCGGGGTTTGGCGTCAATAAATATTACGTAAATCTCTCAAGGAGGGGCTGATTTATGGCCTATGGGATGTTAGGGTAGGTCATCTGCACGCTCAGACATTTAATCCTCGCCGTGAGGTGGTCGGCGTGCGACAAATTTCACTCGGTCGAAGCACTGGTTGAGAGCCAATCGATAAGGAGCAGTTCCACGATGAAGATCATCTGCGACAGCTGTGGGGCCAAATATTCCATTGCCGATGAGAAGGTTCAGGGCAAGGTTTTTAAGATTCGCTGCAAAAAATGCAGCGAAGTCATTGTGGTCGAGGGTACCTCGTCCGACGACGGAGGCGGAGGCGTCGATGACTATAGTTCGGCCTACGACGATGGGGGAGCGGCCGAGTGGTACGTGGTGATCGATGGAGAACGGGTAGGCCCGATCACCCCCAGCGATGTAGAGGGATATTTTTCGGCGGGGCAGCTCCATGAGGAAAGCTATATCTGGAAAGATGGGCTCGACGACTGGGTGATGCTGGAGTCGGTACAGGAGTTCGGGCATCTGCTGACGGATTCGGCAGGGCCCAATGAAAAGACGATGATCTCCGACAATCCTTTGCATCAAGAAGATCGCAAGGAAGACGAGGGCGCCAGACAGGGAATGGAAGCGGCTGGCGTCGAGGTCGGAATGGGAGGAGGCGGCGGGGATGCAACGGCCGTCATGGACCCCGAGAAATTCAGAGAGCAAGCGGCGCAGCAAGAAATGGAAAATGAGGCGTCAGGGGGCGGCCAAGCAGTAGCAGGAGCAGGCGCACAGGGGGCAGACGTTGGGGCGCAAGGGGTTGGCCAGGATCCACAGAGCGCAGGACAGGGAGGCCTGGGGGCGGGAGTGCAACAAAGCGGAGCCCAGGATTTTGGAGCGCAACAAACCGGAGCCCAGGCCGGTGGCGCGCACCACGGCGGCGCCCCGGATTTTGGAGCGCCCCCAGGCGGCGCACCGGGGGATCAGGGCCAATTGGGTGGCTACGAAAGTGGTGGCCAGGAGCAGGCTCGCGGGGGAGGGTTTGATGAAGGAGGCTACAATGAAGGGGGAGGCTTTGACGACGGGGGTTATGATGAGGGCGGTTATGATGGCGAAGACGGTGGAATGTTTGCCGCCTTCGATGAGTCCGACGGCGCCGATTACGAAGAGCCAGAGTCGGGGCACGATGGAGGGGGCCTATCGCCAGAATTGAACGCCGGAGACGATGAGGAGGACCTCGTTTCGGCGCGAAGCGAAAATAGCGTGTTGTTTAGCCTGAGCAGCGTCGACCAGGTGGACGCGGTCAATAAGTCCGATGGCCCTGCCGGTGGTGGTTCGGCGTCCAATGACAAGTCGGGACTCATCGATATCCAATCGCTGGCCTCGTCGCATGCAGCGATGGGTCAGGGAAACGATGGCGACGACGATGAGGAATTCGTCTCGGGCACCATGAGCATGCCAGCGATGATGCCCAGCGGCAGCCAGAAGAGCAATACGGGGCTGATCGTGGGAATCAGTGTGGGCATCGCATTGCTGTTGGCCATCATTGGAGGGGTGGTGGTGTTTATGCTGATGGATGACGATGACGAGCCGGTGGAAGTTCCAACAGCGGAAGTCGCGGAGCACGAGGAACAAGAAGGTCAGGAGGAGGAAGAGGACGAGGATGCAGCGGCGGCGGAAGCGGCCAGGCAGGCGGCGGAAGAGGAAGAGGGCGAAGACGAAGAAGAGGATGAAGAAGTCGCCGAAGAGGAGGAAGAGGACGACGACGAGGAAGAAGAAGCGGTGGCCCAGGCGGAACCATCGAGCGGCAGTGGTGCAGGAAGCGGTGGAGGAGGAGGCGGTTCGCCCAGCCCCTCGCCGTCACCGTCGCCACAGCCACAGCCGGAGCCGGAGCCCGAGCCCGAGCCTCAGCAGCAAGGGGGCGGCGGAATCCTCAGTGATCTGGATCGGCAGTCGGAACCAGAGCCCGAAGAGCCGGTTGAGGAGCTGCCGGAGAGCCTGTCGCGATCGGATGTTCAAAATACGGTGCGTCGATATAGCTCTCAGGTCTCGAGCTGCTCGCGGGATTCGAATCCCGATGGGCTGTCGGGCAGTGCGATGGTGCGATTCGTGGTCGCCGGTTCGGGCAATGTGAGCTCGGCGGACGCCCAGGGAGAGTTTGCGGGTACGGAAGTGGGAAGTTGCATCGAAGGAGTCGTCGAGGGGATGCGGTTTCCAGAGACCCAGGACGATCGACGCACCATCAACTACCCCTTCAGCGTGCGTTGAGGCGTATCAGGAATGGGGCGAGACCTCGCCTTCAAGTAACTCTTGGAGGCGGGGATCGTCGGTTCTGACGGCGAGGGTTGAGCCACCGCCGTGGGTGACGGAGCCCGGAGGAGCCCCCGGGGATTTGCGAACATATTTGGAGCGGGTGTGAACGACGTCGACGACGGAGTCGCGTCGTCCCTTGGAAAAGTGGGCGGCCAGAAGAGCTGCGTCGACGAGGTCATCGTGGAGCGGGGGTTGGTTTTTGTCGGCGCGCAGGATGACGTGGGAGCCAGTCCAGTCGCGGGCGTGGAGCCAGACGTCACGACCGCGGGCGATGCTGGTGGTCAGGGTGTCGTTGGCTTCGGCGTTACGGCCGACCAGAATGGGTTTTCCGCTACGGCCGCGAAATTCACGATAAGGGGGCAGAGATTGAGAACCCCGGGGGCCCGATGATTTCTGGGGACGCCGACGAAGGATCTTGTTGTCGAGCCACCGAGACTCCAGAGCTTCCAACGCATCGATATCGAGGGATTCATCGAGGGCGTCGCTGGCGTCTTCGACCTCGTCGATCAAGGCCAGGGTGTTGAGGAGTCGGGATTCCACTTTGTCGCGAGCTTCAGATAGGCGCCGGTACTCGTGGAAATATCGGTCGATATTGGCCTGAAGGTTTAGTGAGGGGTCAAGGGGTATCTCGACGGGTGGCATGTCTTCTTCGTAGAAGTCAGGGACGGTCACGGAATCATCGCCGGGTTCGACCTGACCGTAAGCCGACTGAAGAAGCTCGCCGTGGCGGCGCAGTTGGTCGGCGTCTTCGATACGGGCGAGGTCGTCCTCGATGTGGTTGGCCCGTCGACGCAGGCGTTTGAGGCGTTTACGAAGGCGGCGGCGAAGCTGGAGGAAAGACTCTTCGCGCTGTTGGTCCTGACGGGTTTGAGAAAAGAAACGATGGAGGGCCTGGGAGCGCTCACCGCTGGGGGAGGTGTCTTCGAGGACGGGCCGAAGCCGGTCGGTGTCGGCCCACTCGGGAGGCGGTGGGGGCGGCGTATAGGGGCTTTCGGTGGCCGTGGGTCGATCGCCGAGGGATTGGCCGTGGGCGGTGGTGATGATGGCGTGGTCGTCATCGAGCAGGAAGAGGTTGGGATGGCGTCCCAGGAGCTCGACGATGAGTGTGAGCGCGAGGCGCGGTGCTTTGTCGTCGTCGGATTGAGGTTCCCACTGAGGGTCGATGGCGGAGAGTTGGAGATGGACGATGCGGTCGGTGTCGGCGAGCTCAATGCTCTGGATCCAGGCCCCGTGGAGCCACTTGCGCAATTGCATGGTCACCGGTGAGGGGTGAGGGGGCTGATCGGGCTTGGCGTCGACGAGGTGAATGCGGCTGTCCTTGTCCTCGACGTGGATGAGAAGGTGGAAGGTTTGACCAGGGGCTCGGCATTGGAGGACCCATGCGCGAGGCCGGTCTTCAAAGACCCGTTGGATGCGACTGGGGACGATTAATGATTGGAGTTCCTCCACGATATGGGAGGCTTCGCGTCGTGAGAGGTCGATGGCCATCGGGGTGAAACTCCGGGAAGCAAGAATTTGGAAATTGGTGCGAACGTGGTAGCCTCACAGCGATGAAAGGAGACGTGCCGAGGCCGAAGTAGCCCAGGAGCCTGTTGGACATAAGCTCCGCATCGTCTCGCCGGCCGATTTTGCGCCATACACCGCTCGAATTTCTCCGAATAGAGATGCTATTTAATCGTCATACGAGCGAGTTTGGTATTAAGATCTTCTCGGCGAGGACTCGGTCCGCTATACGCAACAGGCTCCTAGACGTTGGCTCAATTGTAGCGGCGAGGCAAGTCCGCATAAAAGATAAGCAACAGCGGGAGCAAAGCATCATGAAGAGGCAAGCAATGACAGTGGTGAGGGCGAAAAGGGGTTTGGCCGTGGTGGTGGCGATGGTGGCGATGGGCCTATTGAGCGGGTGCGCTGTTTTTAGCGGAAGTGAGGATGAGGGCAACGATCAGGCCGACTGGCACTATGAGATGGGACAGGGGTATTTCGAATCGCAGGACACGACGCACGCCATCCGCGAGTTGAGCGAGGCCGTGAAGTTGGATCCCGATCACGCCGATGCTCACCATCTTCTGGGGTTTATCTATATGGGTCGCCGAGACCACCAGCGAGCGGTGCACCATTTTGAGGAGACGCTGCGCATTCGCCCCGAGTACTATACGGCGATGAATAATCTGGGATCGGTCTTTTTGGCCCAGGGGCGTTGGGATGAGGCGGCGGAGGTCTTCGAGGAGTTGGTGGATCAAACGCTGTATACGACGCCAGAGTTGGCTCATAACAATCTGGGATGGGCCTACCACCAGATGGGTCGACACGCGGAAGCCCTGGAGCATCTGAGGAGGGCGAGTTACCTGGCTCCGGAGATGTGTCTGGCCGACAATAATAAGGGTCGCGTGTATCAGGAAATGGGCAATGCCAACCGAGCGGAGCGCCATTTTCGACGGGCGATCGAGAAATGTCCCCAGGACTATCAGGAACCCCATTATTACCTGGGACGGTTGATGCAGGATCAGGGCGACGACAATGCATCGGCCCATTTTCAGCGCTGCATCGAGATCCGAGGCCATAACGATCTGGCGGAGCGATGCCGGCAGTTTTTGCAATTGCAGTAGAGATTGATCACAGGGGGGCGGCGTCGATGTCGACGATGAGGCTCATGCGTGGGTCGTTCTGGAGGGTGCCCATGGGGGCTCGATAGGGCTTGAGGTTGAGATCATCGTGGGTGATGTCGACGCGGCCCTGGACACGGAGCTGGGGTTCCCACTGAAGATGAACGGGGAAGGAGAAGTCGTGGCGGTGTAATTTGACGATCAGGGCGGCGTTGAGGATCCAGCGGCCCTGGGGGTCGACGGAGGCTCCGTCGACGCGAAAGTCGATATTGCCGTAGGACTGGGCGTCCAGTTGGGAGGAGGCGAGCATATTTTCGCGGGTCGTGGCGCGGTCTTTGGACGATACCTGGGGATCGAGGTCAACGCGGCGTCGGTCGTCGGGATTGTCGACGACAAGGGCGAAGACGGGAAAGCTCAGCGCGAAGCGAAGCGACGAGGGGTCGTTGGGATCGATGCTGAGCGTGGAGGTGAATTCGTCGGCACGGACGACATGGTGGTGTCCGAGGCGGGAGAGGAGTTTGGATTCGTCGTTTCGCACCAATATGGCGGCAAAGGTATTGGTGGGACGAAGTCGAAAGCGGCGCTCGGACATGGGAACTCCCGGCGGATCAGTGTTGGGCTTCGATGGGGTCGAAGGCGGTTTTGCGTCGTCGAAGTCGGGCGGTCTCATTGGTGCTGATGAGGTTGCCCGGGGTGCCGGAGGCGAGGTTGGCGGCGTTGGCTTCGTCGGTATCGATATGCATCTCGAGTTGAAAATCGGGGGAGACACGAACGAGGACGTCGCCGAAGACGAGGTCTCGTTCACCACCGCTGGCGGCGACTTCGACGACGTCGCGATCCTTGACTCCGAAGTGAGTGGCATCGTCGGGGGTCATGTGAATGTGGCGCCAGGCGCAGATGACGCCGCGCTCGAGTTTGACGCGGTCCTCAGGGCCCTCGAGGATGATGCCCGGGGTGTTGTCGATATCGCCGGAGGCGCGCACCGGGGCGTCGACGCCGAGGTGGAATTCGTCGGTGCGCGAGATCTCGAGTTGGTCGATGTTGCGGGCGGGGCCGAGGATGCGCACCGATTGAAATTCGCCCTTGGGTCCGATGACGCGGACCGTCTCCTCGGCGGCGTATTGGCCGGGCTGGGAGAGGTCGTTTCGGGGCGTGAGTTCGTGGCCGGGACCAAAGAGTTGTTCGATGGTCTCCTGGCGCAGGTGAAGGTGGCGGGCGGAGACGGCGATGGGGATGGTGCGTTGATCGTCGATGCGATCGCGTTCCATGACGATTTGGGAGCAGCGCTCGGCGATGGCGCGGCTCTCGTCGGTGGCGGCGACGATGAGGTGGGTGCGGCTGGTGGAGGTGGAGATACGGGCGGCAAACCGGGGGGCGTCGAGAGAGGCCCGGCGGTTGCGCTCTTCGTCGAGGTGGGCGCCCAGAAACTGGAAGCGCTGGGCGACGCGATGGCGGATCAGGGCGCTATTTTCACCGATGCCGCCGGTAAAGACGATGGCGTCGACGCCGCCCATGACGGCGGCGTAGGCTCCGATGTACTTGCGCAGCCGATGGGCAAAAACCTGGCTGGCGAGGCGGGCGTCGTCGTCGCCGTTGGAAGCGCGCTCCTCGATGTCGCGCATGTCGTTGGTGTGGTCGGAGAGGCCGCGGAGGCCGCTTTCATGGTTGAGGAGATGGTCCAGTTCGTCGACGTCGAGGCCCTCCTGGCGCATCAGTTGGATCAGAATCCCGGGATCGACGTCGCCGCTGCGGCTGCCCATGACCAATCCCTCGAGGGGCGTCAGGCCCATGCTGGTCTCGATGGAGCGTCCGTATTCGACGGCGCAGAGGCTTGCGCCATTGCCCAGGTGGCAGGTGATGAGACGCAGGTCGCGAAGGTCGGCGTCCAGAAAAGAGGCGGCGCGCTTGGCGACAAAGCGGTGGCTGATGCCGTGGAAGCCGTAGCGCTTGAGGTCGTGGCGCTTCCTCAGTTCGGCGGGCAGGGCGTAGGCTCGGGCGCGGGAGGGCAAGGTGGCGTGAAAAGCGGTGTCAAAGACGGCGATATGGGTCAGGTCGGGGAACCATTTGCGGGCGATTTCGATGCCGGCGAGGTTGATGGGGTTGTGAAGAGGGGCGAGGTCGGTGAGGTCCTCGAGGGTGGCGATGAGCTCGTCGTCGATGCGACGAGGGCGCTTAAAGGTATCGCCGCCGTGAACGACGCGATGGCCGACGGCCTTGAGATTGACGTCGGAGTCCATGCGATCGAGGAGGATTTCCAGGGCGGCGTCGACGGCGGCGCGGTGGGAAGAATCGTCGACGTCGATGGGGTGGTGATCGCCGTCGAGGAGAAGCTCGGGGGAGTCTTCTCCGACGCGCTCGATGCGCAGGCGGTGGGCCGGTTGACCGGAGAGGTGATCGACGACGTCCAGTTTGACGGAAGAACTACCGCAATTGAGAACTAGAATATGCATGGGGACCCGGGAGGTTCGGCGTGGGGAATCGGAAAGGATGCGATGGGCGAAGATTTCCACAGTACGTCTGGAGGTGCAAGGGGGATAGGGGGGACAGAATCCGTTGGATAAGCCGGTAGAAGCAGTTGACACAGGTTGCGAGGGCAGTGGTGATCGTTGTCGTCCCCCTTGAGTTGGGTGGGGTTGGTCGCTAAGGTGGCGCCGCTTGTCGGCGCAAATTTGCGGTGAAAGGAGGTTCGACTCCTTTGGCCGGTCTCCAATGGAGAGGCGACGACGACCTAGTGCTGGCCTTCGGCAATCCGCAAGCGCTCTCGGCGGTGCTGAACGGCGATGGCTGTGTTGCGACTTCTCGACGATGCTAAGGCATCGCCTCGTTATCGCGCCTTGCCCTCGTCGCCCAGTCCTCGCCGAGAGTGTCTACGTACTTCCGGCGGACAGCACTGGATTGAATGACCATTCATTAGTTGACTGCTTGCCGAGAAGGTGGGCGAAATAGCGGCACCGGGAGAGGGTTTATGACCGAGTCAAATGAGAAGGACCAAGTGGAATCTGCAGAGGGCAAATTGGCGGTCTTGATTCCCGGCATGGGCGCCGTGGCGACGACCTTTATTGCCGGCGTAGAGGCGATCCGAAAGGATGTGACGCCGGCGGTGGGCAGCGTCAGCCAGCAGGGAACCCTTCAGGTCGACGGTCAGAAAAAGCGCCTGACCGAGGTGGTGGACCTGAGTGGTCTAGACGATCTGGAATTCGGGGGCTGGGATATCTACGAGGGCAATTGCTACGACGCGGCCAAAGAAGCGGCGGTGCTGTCGCCGGAGCACCTGGACGCGGTCAAGCCGTTGCTGGAGAGCATCTCGCCGATGGAGGCGGTCTTCGACCAGGAGTACGTGCGAAACCTCAGTGGACCAAATGTCAAAAAAGACGAGGGCAAGCAAGCGCTTGTGAAGGCGCTTCGCGACGATATCCGAGGCTTTATGGAGTCGCGCGGCTGCGAGCGGGGCGTGGCGATCTGGTGTGGGTCGACGGAGAAATTCATCTCCCCCGGTGAAGTGCACCAAAGCCTGGAGGCCTTCGAGCAAGGCCTAAAGGACGACCATCCGGCGATCAGCCCCAGTCTGATGTACGCCTATGCCTGCCTCAAGGAGGGCATTCCCTACGCCAACGGGGCGCCGAATCTGACGACGGACTGCCCGGCGCTGGTGGAATTGGCCGAGAGAGAAGGGGTAGCGATTGCGGGGAAAGACTTTAAGACGGGACAGACCCTGATCAAAACGATTTTGGCGCCCGGGTTTTCGGCCCGTTATCTGGGAGTCAGTGGTTGGTACTCGACGAATATTCTGGGCAATCGAGACGGGAAGGTGCTCGACGATCCGGGGAGCTTCAAGACCAAAGAAGAGAGTAAATTGTCGGTGCTGGAGTCGATCCTGGATGCCGACGCGCACCCGGCGCTCTACGAAGAGATGGCGCACAAGGTGCGCATCGATTACTACCCCCCGAGAGGCGATAATAAGGAGGGGTGGGACAATATCGATATTTTCGGATGGATGGGCTATCCGATGCAGATCAAGGTCAATTTCCTGTGCCGCGATTCCATTTTGGCGGCGCCGCTGGTGTTGGACCTGGCGCTATTTCTGGATCTCGCGCAACGGGGAGGAGACCAAGGGGTGCAGGATTGGCTCTCCTTTTTCTTCAAGAGTCCCCAGGCAGAAGAGGGTCAGTTTGCGGTTCATGACCTCTTCGACCAGCAGCGGGAGTTGGCGCAGCGGTTGGCGCAATTTGGAGGCGTGGAATGCGCCCCGATCGAGCCGTCTTCGCAACCCAGCCTGGGCTAGAAGCGGAGGGGCCCAAAGGGTGGCTAGATTGACAGGCTACAAAAGGCAGCGCTACGATCACCGTCTAGGTCAAGGATAGTAACGCTGAGGGTTGACGGCCGTGTGACGAGGGGCACCAGGAGTGGGGCCAGTGGAGTGGTCGTTGACAACGTATGAAGAATTGTTCGATTGATGAGTAACCAAACCAAGAGGTTGGCATGTCGACAGCGTTGATCATTGTAGCTCTGGTATTTTTCGTCATTTTAATCGCCGTTGGGGCGTTTTTCGCAGGGATGTATAACCGGCTGGTGAAATTGCGCCAGCGCTTCAAGAATGCCTACTCGCAGATCGACGTGCAATTGAAGCGTCGCTACGATCTGATCCCAAATCTGGTGGAGACGGCGAAGTCGTTTATGGAGCACGAGCGAGAGACGCTGGAAGCGGTGATCCAGGCGCGAAACCAGGCCAAGCAGGCCAACCAGCAGGCGGCCCAGAACCCTGGGGACCCGGAGGCGATCAAGAACCTGATGGGAGCGGAAGCGGCGCTGACGGGGTCGATGGGCAGCCTGTTCGCGTTGTCGGAGGACTACCCAGATCTCAAGTCCGACAAGACGATGAATAATCTGATGGAAGAGCTGACGTCGACGGAAAATAAGGTCGCCTTTTCGCGTCAGGCCTATAATGACGCCGTGACCCGCTACAATACGGCGCGGGAGTCCTTTCCGGCGGTGATGTTTGCCGGGATGATGGGATTCGAGGGAGCGATGCTCTTCGAAGTGGAGAATCAGGAAGAGCGCGAAGCGGTGAAGGTGTCCTTCGACTGATCGGCAGATTGGGCCGGAGCACGCAGCATTGGTGCTCCGGCCCAAATTTCAGCATCAATTCCAACAAGGGCGATGAGGTGTGTCGGTGAGCAGTCAGGGAAGCACGGATTTTTTCACGCGGCAGGATGAGGCTCGAAAGGCGACGGGCAGGCTGATCTTTTTGTTTGGAATCGCCGTGGTGATGCTATCGGTGGGGACCTATCTGGGAATGATGGGGCTGATGGTGGCGGTCAACGTCGATGCGGCCCAGAATTATATTGGCAGTTCATCGACCTTCTTCGTGGATCTGGAGTTGGCGTTTTGGGCGCTGGTGGTGACGGCGGCGGTGATCGCCGGGGGCAGCTATTTGAAGACCAATGAGTTGAGCAAAGGGGGAAGTGTGGTGGCCGAGGAGATGGGAGGGCGAGAGATCGACTCCTCGTCGTCGGACCCATTGGAGCGGCGCTACGTCAACGTGGTGGAGGAGATGGCATTGGCCTCGGGGGTGCCGGTGCCCAGGATCTATGTGCTCGATGGCGAGGCGGGGATCAATGCATTTGCCGCGGGTTATACGATGAATGACGCGGCAGTAGCCGTGACCCGGGGAGGACTGGAGCAGCTCACGAGGGCCGAGTTGCAGGGGGTGATGGCCCATGAGTTTAGCCATATTCTCAATGGGGATATGCGGCTGAACATTCGGCTGATCGGGGTGATCCACGGTATTTTGGTGATGTATTTGACGGGCCGGATCTTGATGAGCACGATTCGAGCCGGTGGCTCGCGAGGACGAGGCGGCGGGGTGGCGGCAGTTGTGGCGGCAGGGTTTGCGCTGTGGCTCTTTGGGCTGGGCGGATTGCTCTGTGGTCGGTTGATCAAGAGCGCCGTGTCGCGCCAGCGCGAGTATCTGGCCGATGCGGCGGCGGTTCAGTTTACGCGAAACCCCGAGGGGTTAGCGGGGGCGCTCAAGAAGATTGGGGGCTACGACCAGGGGTCGGCCTTGAGTTCGGCGGATGCCGAAGAGGTCAGTCATATGTGCTTTGGTCGTGTAAGCCGCGGAGGAGGCGGGTGGCTGACCTCTTGGATGAGCACCCACCCACCGCTGGAAAAGCGCATCGCAGCGCTGGATCCGGCGTTTGAGGGGCATTATGAGAAGTTGCAAGGGGGGCAGGCGCGAAGTGGAATTGGCACCGAAGGTGCGGCCGGGGTGTCGGCGCTGGCGGGAGGGGGGGGCGCGAAGGCGAAGTCTGGCGCCAAAGGAGAACAGCACTATGCGATGGAGGCCGACGATGTCAGTCGCTCCGTGGGCCAGCAGTCGTCGCAGCAACTGGTCTATTGCTCGAGTCTATTGGACGAGATTCCACCGGAGCTGATGAAGGCCCGTTCGGAGCCCATGGGAGCGATGGCGTTGGTGTATACGATGCTGCTCGATGAGGACCCGGAGGAGCGCAAAAAACAATCGCAGATGCTCAAGCGCTATGGGCAGCCGGCAGTGGTTGCGGAGGCCCGAAAGCTGTGGACGGCCATGGGGGCATTGGATCCAGAGCTGAAGTTGCCGCTCATGGATTTGCTGGTGCCTACCTTGAGGCGGTTGACCGATCAGCAATATGAGGTGTTTACGTCGATGGTCGATCGCTTGATCTGGGCGGACGACAAGATCAGTTTCGAGGAGTTTATTCTGGAGCAGGTCCTGTTGCACCGCCTGGAAGTGGCGCGTTTCAATGCCGACCGAAAAGTGATGCAATTTCACTCCTTCAGTGGCGTGATGGGCGAGATCGAAATTCTGCTGTCCTGCCTGGCCCATGTGGGCCATGAGGGAGAGGCGCAGGCGAAGCACTCCTTTGGTGAAGGGGCGGCCCAATTGCCGCCAGCGGTGGGTGAGAAGCTGAGCTATCGGGAGCCGGCGCGGTGGACTTATTCCAATGTCAGCGCTTGTTTGGAGCGGTTGTCGGTGGCGTCGCCGCAGATCAAGAAGGCGGTGATCGATGCCTGTGCCCACTGCGTGATGGGCGATGGCGAGGTGGTGCTTAAAGAGGCGGAGATGCTGAGAGCGGTCTGCGAGTCGCTGGACGTGCCGCTGCCCCCCTTTATTCCGGAAGCGACGAAACGCGATTGAGGGGCAACGATGGTGGGGCGTGGGGTTGATTCGACGTCGGGGCTGCTTAGCTTGTGCTGAAGACGACAAGGCACTGAGTAGGACCATGAGGTCTGAGAGCCATTGACGAAGACACCAACGGAGAAAGCTTATGAGCAATGAAGTCGACAAGGCGACGTTGATCGAGGGGTTGAATGAAGACCTGTCCAACGAATACCAGGCGATCATCATGTACAATACCTATGCGGCGAATGTGTCGGGGATTCACCGCAACGAACTCAAGGGGTTTTTTGAAGGGGAAGTAGGCGACGAGATGGAGCACGCCAAGTTTTTGGCCAATAAGATTTCAGCCCTCGGCGGGAAGCCGACGACGACGGCGGCGCCCATCGAAGGGCGGGCCACGACGGCGCGAGAGATGTTGGAGAATGTGGTGGAGGCGGAGAGCGAGACGATCGATCGATACGTCAAGCGAATGCGCCAGGCCGAAGCCTATGGCGACTATGGATTGGAAGCCCAACTCCACGACATGATCGCCGACGAGACGGGGCATAAGGAAGAAGCAGAGAAGATTTTGAAGGGACGATGGGAAGACTGATGTTATCGCCCCCAAGAGGGGTCGAAGAGCAAGCGCGCCCGTGGCCCGATGGCCGGGGCGCGTTTTTTTTATGTTGGGAAAGCGGGCACAATGTTGTTCAGGCCGTGGCATCGAGGTGGTCGGCCAGGGCGTGAAACTCGGCGGGAGGGCAATGCCAGGCGCCATCGGGGCGATCGACGGTAGGAGTGTGGGATTGACCCCAGCGGGTCTGGTTGTCGATATCGGCGATGAGATGAATGGGGTCGTGATAGGGAGGGTTGATGGTGAGGAGCCATCCCCGTTGATCGCCGGGAGCGTTTTCGTCGGACCAGCGTCGAAGGGAGATGGAGCGCAGTTGGTCGATATCCCAGGAGGTGCGGTCGACGGTGAGGCGGTCGGACGCAGAGAGTTTTAGATCGACGTCATCGATCAATTCGTCGCGCCGGATCCATCGAAAGCGCAAATCGTGCCACATGGGACGCCATCTCAAGACCCAGGGGATGAGGCCGAGGAGAAGGAGGGCACCGAGGGCGGCGGGGAGGGCCTCGCCGGGCAAGGTGTCGGCCCACCATTCCATGGGGTTGGGGGCGAGGTCGAAGAGGGAGAGGATGCCCATCAAGAGCAGCACGCCCAAAAAGATGGCCGGGGGGCCAAAGGCGGCGAGGATTTCGTCGGTTCCCACCTCGTCCCATCCGGTGCGCTGGCGATGGAGCCGAAGTCGTAGGCGGGGCGGGGCGTGTTCATCGACATCGGGGTTGGAAGGCGGTGGATCGGGATCGGTTGTGATGTCGGGGTCGGTCGGTGGAGAAGTAGAACGCCAGGAGGTGGGTCCGCCGGGGGACTCCTCCGGATTGGGCAGAGGCGGATCGGTGTCATCGAAATCGTCGTGGGAGTCAGTCTGTGTGGGCGAGGAGGGCTCGATGTTTTGCGGAGGCTCGGGCTCGGGCTGTTCAGTGAGGGTCGATGGCTCGTCGGTGGGGGGGGGTGAGTCCGACTCCGGGGCGATAGCGGTGGAGATATCGGTGGGACCGGCATCCATGGGCTCGGTGAGGCCGGCGTCGGATGGAGCTTGTCCCATCAAGGCCGTGTCCGCGATGTCGGGGGTTGTCGCTGGTTGATCATCGCCGGAGGGTGAGGAGGTCTGGTCGCGAAGGAATTCGGTGTCAATGGGTTGGGTGGGGCCGGGCTCGTCGTCGGTGGATGAGGGGTTTGCCTGAGATAGGGGAGAGTGGTCCAGGCTGCCGGCTCCGACGAGTCCGTCGACGAGGCGGTGTAGGAACTGGCGGAACTCGTCGAGGCCATCGAGGGTCGAGGAGACGCCTCGGTGGTGGAGGTTGAGCAGGTCGTCCCAGATGGATTGGAGATGGTCAACGCGGCGGCGCTGTTCTTCCCACAACTCGGCGATCTCGCGCCGTGCGTTGCGACCGGCGTCGATGGAGCCGTCTTGAATGAGGGATTCGAGGGCTTCCACGTCGGTTTCGCGGCGGTCTTCGAGTTCAAAGACGATCGATTCCAGGATTTGTTCGAGTCCTTCGGGGCCGTCTTCGGTGCGCTGTTGGACTTCATCGTCGGCCCGGAGGAGCATGGTCTCAAAGGAAGAGAGTTCGTCGGCGAGTCCGTCGTCGGAGTTGTCGCCATCCCACAGTGGGATGGTGTCTGTGCCTTCTTCGCCGAGCCAGGTGTGAAGGAGGGATTCAAATTCAGTGGCGATGGAGGCGACAGCATGGGGGCCGACGAGGCAGTCCTGGAGGGCGGGCGGGTCGTCCAGGCAGAAGGGCGCCTTTAGCTCGGAGGCTGGGATGTCGAGCCAGTCGGGCAAGTCCTTATGACAGGTCGTAAACTGCCGATGGAAGCGTTGGTAGTCGGAGTTGAGTTCATCGCGCAGATCGTCGAGATCTTCGTGCAAACCCATTCGGGTCCGGCGAAGGATCTCGCGCCGCCGTCGACGGTCGGGCAGTTGGGAAGCGTCGCTGGAGGAGGTCATGAACTACCGGGGCGATTGGAGGGGCATTTGAGCTCGGGGAAAGTGTGCCACCAAAGGTCGCGGAGGTTCAAGCGGAGAGCGCTGGGGGTTTCTCGCAAAATAGACGGGAAAGTCCTAAGATGGGCGTGTGAGTCTACGGGCCTTGGACAGGAGAGCAAATATGTGGCGTCGATGGATAGCAGTTTGTGGTGTGGTGATCATCGGTGGATGGGGGTGTATCGACGACCCGGGAACGCTGGAGGGAACCCCGGAGGAAAATAATGGAGAGGAGCCCAATCAGGGCGATCCCAATCAGGGCGATCCCAATCAAGGCGATCCCAATCAGGGCGATCCCAATCAGGGCGATCCCAATCAGGGCGATCCAAATAATCAAGAGGACGACGAATGCCAGGGCGGCGAAGTCTACTGTGAAGAGGTGGATGCCTGCGTGGATACGTCAGTGGACGCGGAGCATTGTGGAACTTGTGACAACGCATGCGGCGAGTTGGAGGGAGCGGGGGAGATGGTCTGTCGCGATGGAGAGTGTGAGCCCCAGTGCGATGAGGGATGGGAGCTATGCGGGGGCGTCTGCGTCAATGTGGCGGAGGATGCCGATCACTGCGGAGGGTGTGATAGTCCCTGCGCGACGGGGAGTTGTTCGGAGGGCGCCTGCGAGCCCTACGACTGCGAACCTTCGGAAGAGCCCTTCGGTGGAGGAGAGGGCGTAGACGGCGAACCCTATACGATTTGCCACGTCGATCACCTGAGGAATATCGTTAAGGAGGACTACCGAGAGGCCACGTTTGCCCTGAGCGACGACATCGACGTGGAGACTTACGATTTTTCGGAGGATATTGAGGAGTCCATATTTGAGGGGCGACTGGATGGTCTCGGTTATGCCATTGAAGGATTCGGAGCAATTATCGATGAGGATCAAGGGTTATTTGGTGTGATGAGAGAAGGTGATGGGGGTAATATTCCGGTGATCGAAAATCTGGTGCTGGAGAATCTAGGGATTGAAGGTGGGAACCAGGTGGGTGGATTGGTGGGGGTCATGGAAGCGGGAGAGATCAGGAATATATGGGTGGGAGGCCGAGTGGTGGGAGAGGAAGATGTAGGGGGATTAGTGGGGACAATGGAGGGTGGGGTCATCGAAGATGTCGTGGCCCGGGTCACGGTCCAGGGTAGGTATGATGTTGGCGGGGTGGTTGGAAGGGCCAGTGGGCAGAGTTCGATGGATGAAGTTGATATCGATGTGGACGTAGGCAGTGAGGACCCCTTTGACGATAGCGCACGTTTTGGAGGGGTGGCGGGACGCCTCGAAGGGGAGGCTGGTATAAGCGGTGTAGAGGGGACGGCGGGGGTTCTTCAAACTGGAGATGAGTCGGGGGGGGTGGTGGGACGGATGACCGGCGACAGCGAGGTGGAATATGTGCTCTTAGAGGACGTCGATGTACAGGCCGACGAGCAAGCCGGTGGAGTGGCGGGACGCCTCGAAGACGGCGCGAGTATCCGCCATGGGAGTGTAGAGGGAGTGGTGTCGACGCCGGGCAACGATGCAGGAGGCGTGGTAGGGACCATGCATGACTCGTCGGAAGTAAGAGATATGTCGGCGCAGGTGGTGGTGACATCGTTAGATGGGGGGGATATCGGCGGGATAGCGGGTCGGATGGAAGATCAGAGTCGTCTGGAGGACGTCGAAGCGATGGGGGTGGTCTTTGGTGATGCCCGTTTGGGAGGAGTGGTGGGGAAACTCGAAAGCGATGCGACGATATCGGTGGGGCAGGCATCGGTGACGGTCGTTGGCGAAAACCGGGTTGGAGGGTTTGTGGGAGTGATGCGAAGCGGGGAATATATCGAAGAGGGGAGGGCCAGTGGCAATGTCCAGGGGACGGGTGAGCGCATCGGAGGGTTTGTAGGAGAGCATGGAGATGGTGAGATTCGCGACTCGGAGGCGACGGGAGACGTCCACGATAGCGGGCAGGAGTCAGATGCCCTGGGCGGATTCGCCGGGGAGTCGGACGCCGATATTGCCAGGTCTGTGGCGCGGGGGTCCGTGCTCGGATACAAGGAAGTAGGTGGATTTGTGGGACTTATGAAGGGAGGAGAGGTCGACGATAGTTATGCGGTGGGATCGGTGAATGGCGATGAGAAGGTCGGGGGATTTGTGGGTGATCACGATAGTGGTGCTATCGACGATTGCTATGCCACGGGTCTAGTGGTGGGTGATGATGATGTGGGCGGTTTCGCCGGTGATAATGGTGGAAGTACGGAGCGCTCGTTCTGGGATACTGGTACAAGTGGTCAGGAGGGTAGTGCTGGAGGTGCCGAAGGAAAACCAACGTTACTGTTCGGGGATCCGAGTACATTCGCGGGGTGGAATTTCGATGAGGTCTGGGAGATGGGCGTCGACGAGGCGGGAGATGATCGACCGCGTCTTCAGTGGGAGATGGAGTGATACGGTGGGGGCAAAAATTTGATAGAGATAGCATTGAATGATGAGATGACTGCAATCAATAAGGACTGAAGATGCCGATTTTTCAATTTATGGCGGAGCGCTTTACGCGCCGGAAATTTTCCAAGATCAACCAGGTCCAGGAAGAGGCATTGATCGACGTGTTGGCGGCAGCCAAGGCGATCGATGGGGTGCTGTTGGACGTGGAGCGCCGGGAGTTGATGGAGGCGCTGGAGCATTTTGAATGGAAGGGAGCACTGCCGATGGAGAGCTATGTGGAGCAGTCCGTTGAGAGGGCGACGAAGCTGGAGCCCACGGCGGAGGCGCTGGCGGCATTTTTTGCCGACGTCTCGCAGCGCCTGGAAGAGGATTGGCTGCGCGAGGAAGCCTACTATTTGGGCTCGAAGGTGGCCCTGGCCGACGATGAGGTCCAGGAAGAGGAACGCCTTTTGCTCAAGGCGATGGTGGAGGCTTTTGATATCCCGTCGAAGCGCCAGCAACTGATCATTCGCAAGATCCGACAGGAGTGATGACGTCAGCGATCCTGGAGGCGGGGGTCGACCTCGTCTTCCAGGAATTGGAAGATGGCGCGGTAATAGCGAAGGCGGTTGTCGAGGCCGCGGATGCCGTGGCCCTGGCCGTCGAAGATCTCCAAAAAGACGGGTTTGGACAGCTCGGAGGCGGCGTCGTACATGCGCTGGCTCTCGTCCAGGGGCACGCGGCTATCTTGAGAGCCATGGGTTAAGAGCAGGGGTGCGTTGAGGCGTTCCACATGGTGGAGGGGCGAGCGATCCTGGAGGCGATCTTCGTCGGTGTTGGGATCGCCAGCGAGGAGGACGAGCCAGTCGGGGATATTGCTGGTGCGGTAAAAATGCATCAGGTCGCTGATGCCGGCGTGGCTGAGGCCAAAGCCGAAGTCGTAGGAGTCGTTGCGGTCGTTGGTGTGGGGCGGAAAGGTCAGGGCGCGCATGGCGGCGTAGCCGCCGTGGCTGGAGCCGTGAACCCCGATCTGCCAGGAGCGATAGCCCTGGTTGGCCTCCAACCAGCGTGCGGCGTAGAAGAGGTCGATGATGTCGTCGCCGCCGAGGTCGCCGTCGTTGAGGGCGGCAAAGTCGGCGCCGAAGCCGCGTGAGCCGCGGGGAGCGGGGCTGAAGGTGGCGATGCCGGCTTCGCACATGATCTGGTGGTCGCTGCGAAAGTGATTGCTGCCGCCATAAAAGGCGGTGAGTTGGACGAGGCGCATGGCGTCGTCCTGGGGGGGATTGAGCGGTTCGTAATAATAGCCGTGGAGCATTCGGGGAGCGCCATCGACCTCGTCAAAGGTGGGAAAGTCGACCTGAGAGACGTCGCATTGCACGAGTTGTTCGGCGATGTCGTCGGGCATGGAGGCAAAGTGAGAGGTGTGAAGGGTGGGGGCATCGCCGTGGTCGTCGGCCTGGTGAAGCCGGGCGACCTCCATGCGAAAGGGGGTGTGGACGGAGCTCATGGTCAAAAGACCGGTGTCGAGGTGGTGGTCGCGAAGCTCGATATTGTCGTCGCGCTGCTCGCTGTAGAGGATGGCGCCGTCGTCGGGATCGCGAAGCTCGACGATGCTGCCCGTGGGCAGGTACTGAATGAGGGCGAGGGTGGGGGCGTCGTCGTCGCCGATGAGGGCGGCGCTGGAAATGTCGTGGTCCAGATCGGTTAACGGCTGGCTGTCCTCGCCGGCGTCGTCGATGGCGTGGCGATAGAGGTTATTGGTGCCCGTCTGGGAGGAAACGTAGACGATCTCGTCGCCGTCGTAGCTATCCTGGAGCCACCACAGAGAGAGGTGTTCGACGCCGCGCTCTAGCAGCAGTTCCGGTTCCCCCGGGGTATGGGCGTCGAAGCGAGCGATATTGGTGGTGCTTCGGTCGCCGTCGTGTTGCATGCGCACGATCAGGGAGTCGCCATCGGGGGCGAAGTCGACATAGCTCCAGGTCAGGCGGTCGTCGCCACCGTCGTCGCACCAGTGTTGCTCCTGGGAGTAGTCGTCGAGATCGAGGAGGTAGAGGCAGCTATTGAAGGGTTCGCTATCGCCGTGACGAGCGACGTAGCCCAGGGTCTGGTCATCGGGGGAAAAGCCGAAGCCGTAGATATAGTCCACCTCCGTCAGTTGTTGGAGGGCGCCGTCGTCGAGGTTGAGGCTAAAGAGGTTGAATTGCTCGTCATTGGATTCATCGCCCAGAAAGACAAAGCGATCGAGAAAGGGGTTGTACTCGCCGTAGCGAAAGCTTCGGGTCGACCAGTCGACGTCTGAGAGCTGGCGGCCGTCGGTGAGATCGATGGGCTCGTCGGGGTCGATGTCGAGGTAGCGAAGCACCTGAGCATCGGGAGTGGTCTCAAAATAGAGCATGTGCCCAAATTCAAGGTCGGGCATCAGGTTGGCGTAGGGAAAGCCCTGGACGTAGGGGTAGAGATCGATGGTGCGGTCGCGAAAGGTCAGGGTGTAGTCGAG
>CAYQBU010000027.1:0-4308 GCA_964415785.1 uncultured Bradymonadales bacterium | reverse complement strand
GTCGGTGTCCGCAGGGTGTTCACTCTCGCTCGGGTAGTCCTCGTCGGGGGTGGCCGGCGAGGAGGAGCAAGCGGGGAGGAGGAGAGCGGCGGCGATGGCCAGCAGCAGGAAACGGTAAGCCATGATAAATGAGCCTGAGCAAAGGGGTTATTGAATCTGATCGACGATCTCAAAGGCGCGATCGATGCGTGCTTCCAGATCATGGATTTGAGGATGGGTGGGGTCGAAGCAGTCGGGGGCGATGTCTTCGAGGGACTGGGCCCACTGCTCGATGTGATCACGGGGGCGGGCCTGAAGGTTGGAGAGATGTTCGATGGCGATCAGCGGGATTTCAGTGGCGCATCGAGATTGGGGGTCGATGGGATCGATGGCGTCGCCCTGAAGTTCGGCGGCCGGGCGGGCCTCGGCACTGCCGAGCGTCCAGCGAAGAGTAGAGAAGCGCTGGTCGGCGCGGGAGCGAAGGTGGAGGTGATCCAAAAGGTCAACGTCTTCGGCCTCGTCGGGGACCACGCCGTCGACGTCGGAGAGAGCGGTGATGTCGAGGCTTAGGTGCTGGTCGTCGATGGCCGGGGAGTCCAGCCCGTCGGTGAAGGCGTCGGCGATGGTGGTTCCGAAGGCAAAGCGAAGCTCGAGGCGATCACCGCTCTTGGACAGAAGTTCGGCGTCAAAGGTGCCCGGGAAGTTGGCCTCGGCCATGGAGAGGAGTTGTTCGATGGAGGCCCGAGTCTGTGGCATGTCGTCAAAGCCGGCGCTGGCCACCAGGCCCAGGGGCATGAAGGCCTCTGGGCCCTGAGTAAAGCCCTGGACGCCGAGGGCGTCGGGAATGGGGAAGAGGCCCTCAAATTCAGCGCTTCCGTAGGCCAAAAAGGCTTGAGGATATTGGAGAAAGGCGGCGATGACAGGCAGGAAGGCATCGTCTTCCATAAAGGGCAATACGGAGCCGGAGGTGGCCATTAAATCCTGGCCGAAGGCGTCGGGATCGCCATCGAGGGCGGTCCACAGGGGAGCGACCAAAAGCTCGTCGAGGGCCTGGTGGTGGGAGGCGATGCGGAGTTCGAGGAAGACATCGTCGAGGAGGACCTCGGGAAGTGAGGGAGCGGCTCCCCTGGCGTCCTGCAGGCGCGACCCATGGGCGGTACGGGTGCCGGCAAAGTCGACGATCATGGCTTCTTGATCGCGCTGAGCGGTGATGGCCAGGTCCTCAAATTCGGCGGCGACGGGGTCGTTGACGGCCCCGGAGGCGGCCATGCGGGCGAGGCCGTGGAGGAAGTAGCGCGGTTGGCCCTCGGTGGCGACGCGTTGATAGCTGGTGGAGAAATCGTGCCACAACTCGAGGGCACCCAGGGCGCTGATGTCAGAGGCCCGGGACCACAGACCCATGGTGGTGTCGCCCTCGGCAAAATGGAGATAGGCCTCGGTGGGGCGAAAGTCGGCGGTGGCCGGCGGTTGGATGTGGTCGAGGCGAAGTCCGGCGAGCCAGGCGTCGGCGTCGACGTCGTTGGCGTAGGGGGCCTGGAGATCGAGGGCCACTTCCAGGCGAACGAAGCTCGGGCCCTCAAAGGCCTGGACGGCGCCGACCTCGGAGAGGTCAGGAAGCGCCTCCAGGTAGGGGTCGAGTTCGGTGCTCAAGGCGTCGGGATCGTCGGTGGGAAGCAGGACGCGCAGGTTGAGATGGGTGGGCCACTCCCCTTCGAAGGTTGGGAGGCCGTAGCGAAGGGCGTCGATAAAGGTGGCGTGGCCCGCAGAGGTGAGCATGGCGTAGGTGGGCTGGTCGCGGTGGAGGGCCGGGAGCTGACCATCGATATTCATGAGATCAGAGAAATAGGCCACGGGATCGCTGCTGAAGCGCTCGATGGCGTTCATGTCGACGCCGGGAGTGGTGATGGGTGCGGCGTCGACGAGGGGGGCGAGGTCGTCGAGGGCGTCGATCTGGAGTTTGGCGGCCACCAGAACATCGGGGCTCTGGAGCAGGTCCTCGGCAGCGGCCAGAGCGAGGGTCGGTTCGTCCTCCGTGGTCTCGGGGGCCGACGAGCAAGCGGCGGCGACAGCGAGGCAGAGGAGGAGCGTTGTCCAGAGAGGGGTGGAGCTTCGTGGGTGTCGAAACATGGTTTTCTCCCGGCCATCATGAGGGGCGTCATTGCAATTCGGAAATTCATGGATTTCATATCACGGCAAGGCCTCGAAATCCATGGTCATGTGGGGGAATGGACGGACGGTCAGGAGGAGGGTTTGGGGTTTAGGCCGGGGAGCGCAGGGGTTAAAAAGAGGGAAGAAATACCGAGGACGGCGAGGACGAGGACGGCGTTGGAGTAAACGGCGGCGCCGGGGTCGACGAGACCGATCCAGCTGGTGGCATCGCGGGCCTGGAGTTCGACGGCAGTGACGCTGAGGGCGACGCCGGTGCCGCCACCGAGGAAGTAGATCATCATAAAGACGCCGGTGCCGGTGCCGGCGTGGCGCTCGGGAAGGATCTGGGTGGTGGCGCTGAGCAGGGGACTCTGGATGAGGGCAAAGCCGAGGCCAAAGAGGCCCATTCCAGCGGCGGCGCCGATGGGGTGGGCTCCCGTGGTGGCGGCCGTGACGAGGCTGCCGGCGATCACCAAAAGGATGCCCCAGGTGACGGGGATGCGGGCGCCGTGGGAGTCGCCGATACGACCACTGAGCGGGGAGATAAGGGCCACGGCCAGGGCGCCGGGAAAGAGGACCAACCCCACCACCAGGGGGCTGACCTGGTTGACCTCGACGAGAAAGATGGGGACGAGGACGATGGTCCCAAACCTGGCGGCATTGGCCAGGAAGGCGAGGATGGAGCCGAAGAGGTAGCGCCGGTCGGCGAAAATATCGGGGGCGATGAAGGGGTCGTCCTGGCGGGGCAGCCACCATCCAAGGAGGGCCATGAGGCCGAGGCCGATGGCGAGGGCGGAGGCGACCTCGAGGCCCGGGCCCAGGCGCTCCAAGAGGTTGAAGGCGTAGAGCAGAGCGGTGACGCCAAAACCCATCAAGGCGGCGCCGACGAGGTCGAAGGTCCGGGCGTCCTGATCGTCGAGGAAGTCCGGCAAAACCGAGAAGATAAGGGGAACCATGAGCAAGACGACGCTGGTGCTCGCAAAGACCAGTCGCCACCCTCCGAATTCGACCAATACCCCGCCGAGAAAGGGGCCGATGGAGGCGGCGACGCCAATGGAGCCCAGAAACCAGCCCATGGCAGCGCCCCGTCCGTCCTGGGCGTAAAGGCGAGCCAGGATGACCGTGGCCAGGGTGGGCATGGCAGCGCTTCCAGCGCCCTGGAGCACGCGCAGGCCGATGGCGATCTCGATGGTCGGCGTCAGGGCGAGCAAGATAGAGGTCAGCCCCAGCACGATCACACCCAGGGCGTAGAGGCGACGAAGGCCAACCCGGCTGGCCAGGCGGCCATGGACGGCGCTGAAGACGCCAAAGGTCAGGGAAAAACCGGTGACGAGCCAGCCGTAGGTTCCCTCAGAGACCTCGAAGTGGTGGCCAATAAAGGGGAGTGCAACGTTGATCATATTGCCGTTGACCACGGCGATGAAGGCCACGGAGCACAGCAGGATGAGGCCCAGGCGCTGCTGCCGCTCGGAGGGAGAGGAGCTGGAGTCGGGGCCAGATGTGGGCGATGTTTCGTCTATAGGCACAGTTGCTGGAGGGTTTGTAGGTCTTCGGTGTGGCATTGAGCGCAGCTGGAGGGGTCGGCGTCCAGGGAATGGGCGCAATTGAGCTGGAAGTCAGGGGGGTGAGGGTTGATGCCGCGATGGCAGGCCACGCAGTCCTGTTCCATGTGGCAGCTGGCGCAATCGTTGATGTCCTGGCGAGCCATGGCGCCGTGGGTATTCATCCAGTCCGGGGGGTGAAATTCGACGGAGGCCGGGGGGCGATCCTCAAGGCGGGCAGTGACTCCGGCCTCAATGTGGCAGGTTTCGCAAAAGGTGTCGAGGCGATGGCAACTGGTGCAGTCCATGACCCCCTGACGGGCGTCGGTGGCGTGCACGGTCTCGTAGTTGGGAGGGTGAACGGCGTAGGGAGCATTGAGGGAGTCGACATGGCATTCGACGCAGTCCTGTTCGGCGTGGCAGACGGCGCAGTCGTTGCCCGAGCCCATGGCCATGGCACCGTGGCGCTGGAGCCAATCGGCGGTGTGGTCGGCGGGCATCTGGGTGGTGTCGACGCGGGGAGAAGCGGCATCGCTATCGCCCCAGTCGCTCACCGAGGAAGGGGCGTTGCCCCCCTGGCAGGCGGCGAGTAGCCAGGGAAGGGAGACGACCAGGCAGCAAAGGATGAAGCAGCGAAGGG
>CAYQBU010000026.1:0-31775 GCA_964415785.1 uncultured Bradymonadales bacterium | reverse complement strand
TGGCCAGCAAGGTCAAGGTGACGATCCACACGGCGAAGCCGGGGATCGTGATCGGGAAGCGTGGCGCCGGAATCGAGGCCCTGAAAGCGGACCTGTCGGGACTGACGGAGGGAGAGATCTTCGTCAACGTCCAAGAGGTGCGCAAGCCGGAGTTGGACGCCCAACTGGTGGCCCATGGGATCGCCCAGCAATTGCTGCGTCGAGTCAGTTTTCGACGAGCGATGAAAAAGTCGGTCCAGACGGCGATGAAATTTGGTGCCGAAGGCATCCGCGTGCACTGCGCGGGTCGCCTTGGCGGTGCCGAGATGACGCGACGCGAGTGGTACCTGGAAGGACGGGTCCCGCTGCACACGTTGCGCGCCGATATTGATTATGGCTTCGCCGAAGCGAAGACCACCTTTGGCATCATCGGTGTCAAGGTATGGATCTTTAAGGGAGAAGTCCTCGAGAGTTGAGGGCCCTGCGATCGTGAACGCCCGATCTGGGGCCAACCAGGAAGAGCAAAGGAGAAGAGATGCTGAGTCCAAAGCGCGTACGATGGCGCAAGCCGCAGAAAGGGCGCACGAAGGGAAAAGCCACCCGAGGCACGGAAGTGTCGTTTGGAAATTATGGCTTGATCACCGTGGAGCCCGGTCGAATTTCGGCCCGCCAGCTAGAGGCGGCCAGGATCGCCCTGACCCGTTCCATTAGACGATCGGGCAAAGTCTGGATTCGAGTCTTTCCCCACAAGGCGGAGACGAAGAAGCCGGCGGAAGTTCGCATGGGTAAAGGAAAAGGCGCCCCCGATCGATGGGTGGTGCCGGTGAGACCGGGCCGCGTCCTCTTTGAGATGGATGGGGTGCCCGAAGAAAGCGCCAAAGAGGCCTTTCGCCTGGCGAGCCACAAATTGCCATTGAAAACCAAATTTGTGAAACGTGGAGGCCCACTGTGAAGGCCGAAGAATTAAGAGAAAAGAACGACCAGGAATTGCGCGAGCTCGAGGGACAGCTCAAAGAAGAGATGTTCCGCATGCGCCTGAAAAAGCATACCAATCAGCTTCAAGAGCCCCATCGGCTCAAAGAGGCGCGCCGAGACATCGCTCGAATCAAGACGATTCTCCACGAGCGCAAGCGCTGATCGAAATCAATTGTACGTAGAAGAGGAGCCAAGCGATCATGGGGACGCCAACGCAGCAACCCAACGAAGAACCGGCCAATCGCAAGACGCGAACCGGCCATGTGATGAGTGACAAGATGGACAAGACGATCGTCGTCGGTGTCATCCGTCGCTATGAGCATTCGAAATATAAGAAAATCGTCAAAGAGCGCGTCAAGTACAAGGTCCACGACGAGGAAAACACCTGCGCCGTGGGCGACAAGGTGCTCATCGAAGAGACCCGTCCGATCTCGAAAGAGAAGCGATGGCGGCTCAAGGAAATCATCGAGCGTGCCCCGCAGGTTTAAGCGGATCTGAGATGCCGATCACGCGCCGGGCTGTCTTCCCTGTTTTGAGGGCAGGCCCCTGGCTTGGAAGCAGAACGAGGTAAGTCATGATACAAATGCAGAGCAGGCTCGGTGTGGCCGACAACTCCGGTGCTCGAAAAGTCGAATGCATCAAGGTCGTCGGTGGATCGAAACGGCGCTATGCGTCGATTGGAGACACCATCATCGTTGCCGTCAAAGAAGCGCTGCCCAACTCCAAAGTCCGCAAAGGCGAAGTCCAGCGGGCGGTGGTGGTGCGTACGCGAAAGGAGCTGTCCAGAGACGACGGCACCTATATTCGCTTCGACGACAACGCGGCGGTGCTCATCGACGATAATCATCAGCCCCTGGGAACGCGTATTTTTGGCCCCGTGGCACGCGAGCTGCGTGGACGCAAATATATGCGCATTGTCAGCCTCGCCCCCGAGGTGCTGTGAGCGCCGGCAACCCCGGACTCACCGCAGAGGCCCCACAGGAGAAAAATTATGCATGTCAAAAAAAATGATAAGGTGGTCATCCGAAGCGGCAAAGACCGGGGCCTGACCGGCCAGGTCATCGCCGTCGATCCCAAGAAGGGCCGCGTCAAGGTCAACCGACGCAATATGATGGTCAAACATCGCAAGCCCAACCGCATCACCGGCGAAGAAGGCGCGCGCATCGAGATCGAAAATTGGATCGATGCCTCCAACGTATCGCTGTACAGCGAAGAGCTCGACGGCCCGGTGCGCACCAAGATCGAATGGGTCGGCAAGAACGGAGAGCGTTTCGCGAGCCGCAAAGAGGCGGCGGAGAGCTTTGAGGCCGAGGTCCCGGATCGAATCGACAAGGTTCGGGTCTCCAAGAAGACCGAAGAAGTATTTGATTGATCGACCGTCGAAGCCCGGCGGGTGTGGCTTGACAATCCCAGGGAGCCTTCGTTAGTCCAAGTCGGCTCCACGTGGCGATGAGGATCAGCTTCATCGCCACTTTTTGTCTGGAGCTCGGCCAATGGGCCAGGTCGCGACGGCGAAGCCACAATTTGAGTTTAGCTTGCATTGAGCCCGGTGGTCCGAAGCCGGTCAATGATGGAGAGATAAAAGATGGCGTTTTTGAAAGAGAAATATCAAAAGGAAGTCCGACCGGCCCTCATGGAGGAATTCCAGCTCGAGAACCCGATGACGGTTCCCACGGTGGAAAAAGTGTCCTTGAATATGGGGCTGGGCGAAGCGGTGGACAATCCCAAGATCATCGAAAAGGCGATGGGCCAGATGAAAGCGATCAGCGGCCAGGAGCCGTCGATTGCACGGGCCAAGCGCTCGATTGCGGGATTTAAAGTGCGCCAGGGCATGCCGATCGGTGTGAAGGTGACACTGCGCGGCAAGCGGATGTGGGAGTTTATGGAGCGCCTGATCTTTGTGGCGCTTCCGCGAGAACGAGATTTCACGGGCATTAGCCCCAAGAGCTTCGATGGCCACGGCAATTATACGCTGGGGCTCGAGGAACAGACGATCTTTCCGGAGATCGACTACGATAAAATCGATAAAATTCGCGGTCTCAACGTGACCCTGGTGACCTCGGCCGACAATGATGAGCAAGGTTTGCGCCTGCTCAAAAAGATCGGCATGCCGTTTCACGATTGAGACCAATGAGGCCCGAAGGGCTTTATTATCACGGTGGCCACAACAGCGGAGAATGACGTGGCGCGTAAAGCACTGATTGAGAAGCATAAAAAAGAAAAGAAGTTCAAGGTGCGCGAGTATAATCGCTGCCCCCGATGCGGGCGAAGCCGCGGTTATATGCGCAAATTCGAGATGTGTCGGATTTGCTTTCGCGAATTGGCGTTGGCCGGAGATATTCCGGGCGTCACCAAATCGAGCTGGTAAGCTCGAAGGACCTTTAATCACGGCCTCCCCCAATGATGTGGGATGCCATGCCAACCCTCGTCTCAGGCCCGGCACAGGGATCCAAGAGCGGGCATTGCCTGCCCTGGGATCGCGAGTTCGGGAACCAGACGACTAAGGAGAAGCTATGACTGCTGTAGGAGATCCGGTAGCGGATCTATTGACAAGGCTGCGTAACGCGCAGCAAGCGGGCCACGCACGGACCGAGATTCCGGCGAGCAACCTCAAGGAAGCGATCCTGGAGATCCTCGTTGATCGAGGCTATCTGGAGAGCGTCCAGCGTTTCGACGAAGGACCACAAGGCTATTTGGTGGCGGAAATGCGCTACGACCGCGAGGCGGTGGGCATGATTCAGTCCATCAAGCGCGTCAGCAAGCCGTCGCGTCGAGTCTATGTGGGCGTCGACGAGATCCCGCCGGTGCTCAACGGCCTCGGTGTGGCGATCCTGTCGACCTCGCGAGGGGTGATGGCCGGTGACCAAGCGGAAGCCAATAATGTGGGTGGAGAGTTGCTCTGCACCGTCTACTAAGAAACGGGAGATAAGCGATGAGTAGGATTGGAAATCGTCCCATAGAAATTCCCGACGGTGTAGACGTTTCGGTCGAGGGCACGACGCTCGAGATCAGCGGCCCCGAGGGAGAGTTGAGCCGAACGTTCGAGGACCAGATCGAACTGAAGGTCGAAGATGGCGCCCTGGTGGTGCATCGGAAAGATGATTCGCGGGAATCGCGAAGCCAGCACGGCCTGGTTCGAAGCCTGGTCTCCAATATGGTGCAAGGCGTGGCCAAGGGCTACGAAAAGCGCCTGGAGATCGAAGGCGTCGGTTATCGCGCAGAGATGCGCGGCAACTTCATTCGCTTTGACCTCGGCTACAGCCACCCGATCATGTTTGAGCTGCCAGAAGCCGTCGAGTGCGAGATCGAACGCCAGACGAAACTCAAGCTCAACAGCCCGGATAATGAATTGCTAGGCCAGGTGGCGTCCAAGATTCGAGCGCTGCGGAAACCGGAACCCTACAAGGGCAAAGGCATCCGTTATAGCGACGAAGTGATCCGCCGAAAAGCCGGTAAAGCGGGAGCGTAATTTAGGCGAAGGTAAAGGTCGGCCCCCGGGTCGGCCGCAGCGAAGGATAACGACGATGCGTACCAAAAAAGAACGCGAAAATAAGCGGCAACGTCGCAAACGACGTATCCGCAAGAAGGTCTTCGGGACCCCCGAACGGCCGCGCTTGACGGTCTACCGGTCGAACTCCGAGATTTATGCCCAGTTGATCGACGATCTGGAAGGGCATACGGTGGCGGCCGCAGGGTCAAATGATAGTGAGAAGGGCGAAGAGCTGTCGGAAATGGAGAAAAAGGAGCAGGCCTTTCAAGTAGGTCAGATGCTCGCTGAGCGAGCCCAGGAAAAGGGCATCGCCAAGGCAGTCTTCGATCGCAATGGATTTATCTATCACGGACGCGTGGCGGCCGTGGCTGAGGGAGCCCGCGAGGCGGGCCTCCAGTTTTAAGGAGGCAGAGTGGCACGACGACGACGAAGAAGACGCTCCGATGATCTGCGCGATCAGGTCATCGATATTAACCGAGTCTCGAAGGTGGTCAAAGGCGGACGACGCTTTAGTTTCGGCGCCATCGTGGCCGTCGGCGACGGGAAAGGCAAAGTAGGCGTCGGCCACGGCAAGGCCAATGAGGTCCCCGAGGCGATCCGAAAGGCCAACGACCAGGCACGCAAGACGATGATCGAGATTCCGATCATCGACGAGACGATTCCCCACCAGAGCATCGGGGTGTCGAATGCGGGCCGCGTATTGTTGAAGCCGGCCAGTGCCGGTACGGGAGTGATCGCCGGCGGTGCCGTGCGAGCAATCCTGGAATTGGCAGGGGTGAGCAATATTCTCACCAAGAGCCTGGGAACCAATAACTCCCACAACGTGGTTCACGCCACGATGAAGGCCCTTCGCCAACTCAACGATCCCGACGAGTATCGACGTCGGCTGGGTCAGGAAATCCCCTCGGAAGAGGAGGAGGACGAGGCCGAAGCTGATGACGAGGCTCAAGAAGGGGCCGAGGAAAAGGCCAACGAAGGCGATTCGGCTTGACGATTGGAAGCCGGGCGTCGAATAAATGTCGCCCGGTTCCCGTTGGCCCCATCCCACAGCAACGTGGTGATGGGTCCGCAGGCCGTCGCGCCTCATCCAGCAAACCATAAGGAAGAGCGATGACGGATTTAAGTAATTTGAAGGCTCCTGAGGGAGCCACGAAAAAGAAAAAACGAGTGGGCCGAGGCCCGGGAAGCACCTTTGGAACTACGGCAGGACGTGGTACGAAGGGCCAGAATGCGCGAAGCGGAGGCCCCAGGCACCCGCGATTCGAAGGTGGCCAGACGCCGCTTTATAAGCGCCTTCCCAAGTGGGGCTTCTCCAATGAGAAGTTTCGCAAGAATTACTCCATCGTTAACCTCGATCGCCTCGACGATCTATTTGAAGAGGGAGATGAGGTAACGCCGGAGACTCTGGTGGATGCCGGAGTCATTCGGAAAAATCACGAGCGCGTCAAGATCCTCGGCCGTGGTGAAATCACCAAGGCGTTGACGGTCCACGCGCACAAGTTCAGCACTTCGGCCCAGACGGCAATAGAGAACGCCGGGGGCAGCGCAGAGGTCATTTAAAGTGGCAGCCAAGTTTCGAAATATCCCGAAAATCCCCGAGTTGCGCCGGCGTATTCTATATGCGCTGATGTTGCTCGCTTTCTATCGCATCGGCGTATTCATCACCGTTCCCGGTGTGAATCGCAGTTCCATGTCGGAGATGATGGCCGCCGGCGATGCCGGTGGCGGCGTCCTGGGCCTGGTGAACCTCTTTACCGGAGGGGCGCTGGAGCTGATGAGCATCTTTGCTCTCGGCATCATGCCCTACATCTCGGCGGCGATTATCTTCCAGCTGTTGACGGTGGTGGTGCCCACCATCGAGCGGCTTAAAAAGGAAGGGGAGCAAGGCCGAAAAAAGGTCAATCAATATACCCGCTATGCGACGGTCTTACTGGGGATTACCCAGGGGTTCGGGATATCTCTATATCTGGAGAACCTGCATAGTCAGAACCCGGAGATGATGCTGTTGCATCAGCCGGGCTGGGGCTTTCGCCTGATGACGGTGCTGACGCTGACGGCGGGCACGATCTTTGTGATGTGGCTCGGTGAGCAGATCACAGAGCGCGGGATCGGCAATGGTATTTCCATTGTGATCACGGCGGCGTTGATCGCCCACTTTCCGACGGCACTGTTTCAGACGTGGAGTCAGTACGATACGGGCTCGATGACGACGTTCGCTCTGTTCTCACTGATACTGGTGGTGGCGGCAGCGATTACGTTTACGACGTTTATGGAGACGGCGCAGCGGAGAGTACCACTGCAGTACGCCAAGCGAATGGTGGGCCGAAAGATCTATGGAGGCCAGACCCATCACCTGCCACTGCGCGTGAATATGGCCGGGGTGATCCCGCCCATCTTCGCGATGTCGATCATGATGTTCCCGTCGACGGTGGCCAGTTATTTCGATCAGCACGCGGTGGGTCAGTTTATCCAGCAGGCGTTTATGCCGGGCGTGTGGAGCTATAATATCTTTTATAGCCTGGCGATTATCTTCTTCTGCTTCTTCTACACGGCGGTGCAGGTCAATCCGATGGATATTGCGGATAACCTCAAGAAGTCGAATGCCTTCATTCCGGGAATCCGGCCGGGCAAAAAGACAGCAGAATACATCGACCATACGTTGACGCGATTGACGACGGCGGCCTCCTTGTACGTGACCGCCGTGTGCGTGATGCCCTACTTTTTGATCGACGAATTTGGAGTGGACTTCTACTTCGGTGGAACGGGACTCCTGATTGTTGTGGTCGTTGGACTGGATACGATCAGCCAGATCGAAAACCACCTGATCACCCGGCATTACGAAGGGTTTAGCGCCCGACCGGGAGCGTCAGAGGGAAGTAGTCGAATCGCCGGCCGAAGCGATGGTGAGCGCGGACCGTTCGCCGAAGATGAGCCGGAAGACGACGACAAGTGGTAAATTGTAAAACGTGATCAGCGGCAAGAGCCCATCGCAGTAACGCGGTGGGCTTTTGTGTGGCCCGCGGTAGAGAAGCGACGAGAGGCGGCAAGGCGAAGCGATAGATCTCAGATGAGGACCAATGATGACAAAACGACGATTGATGATGTTAGGACCGCCAGGGGCGGGCAAGGGAACGCAGGCCAAGCGATTGGTCGACAAGCTCTCGATCCCCCAGATATCGACGGGTGATATGCTGCGGCTGGCGCGAAAGAACAAAACAAAGATGGGCAAAGAAGCCGCCAAGTATATGGATGCCGGACAGCTGGTGCCCGACGAGGTGGTGATCGGGATCGTGGAGGAGCGCCTGGCGATGGACGATGTCCAGGATGGGTTTATCCTGGACGGATTTCCCCGGACGGTAGCCCAGGCCGAGGCGTTGACGGAGATGGAGGCCAACCTGGAAGCGGTGGTCAATATCGAGGTGGCCGATGAAGAAGTGGTCAAACGGCTGTCGGGACGCCTGAATTGCCCTTCTTGTGGCGCCATCTACCATCGTGATTACGATCCCCCGGAGAGCGACGATCAATGCGACCAGTGCGGCCATGAAGGGCTGACGCAGCGCGACGACGACAAGCCGGAGGTGATTCGCGAGCGCCTGGAGGCCTATCACGAGCAAACGGCGCCATTGGTGGCCTATTACGAAGACCAGGGCATCCTGGTGAGCGTCGATGGACAAGGGGCTCCCGACGAAGTCTTTGGCGCCATCGAAGAAGTACTGTAGGGCGCGCTGACCGGGCACGGGCGATCGCCGTTGGGCGATCGGGTGTCCAGAATCTTGGGCTGTCTTGACGGGTCCCGATTGAGTGTGTATGAAACGCCCCCTTGCGGCGGGCTGCGCCAAGGCATCGCCTCAATGCGTCGGTCTGTGGGCAAGGATTGAACATTTAACAAGAGGAAAGCGATTTATGGCGAAAGAAGAAGCCATTGAGGTAGAAGGCAAGGTCGTTGAACCACTCCCCAACGCGATGTTTCGCGTGGAGTTGGAAAACGGGCATGAGGTGTTGGCGCATATTTCAGGAAAAATGCGCATGCACTTCATCAAAATCTTGCCCGGCGATACGGTGACCGTTGAATTGTCACCTTATGATTTGACGCGCGGACGTATCGTTTATCGAGAAAAATAAACCCGGATGGGCGCCTCCGTTGAGGCCCTGTCTACCAGGAGCAAAACGATGAAAGTACGACCGTCGGTCAAAAAGATCTGTGATAAATGCAAAATCATTCGCCGCAACGGCGTGGTACGGGTTATTTGTGAAAACCCGCGTCACAAGCAGCGGCAAGGTTAATCCCGAGCAGGGCTCATCCCTCTACCGGGGGGATGGTCTTGCGACGAACGATAGGAGAATACTGTGGCACGCATTGCTGGTGTTGATCTGCCGCGCAACAAGCGCATCGATGTCGCCCTGACCTATATCTACGGCATCGGGGATACCCGATCCGATGAGATTGTGGACAAGGCCGAACTGAACCCCGCGACCCGCTCGCATGAGTTGACGGAAGGCGAAATTCGCCGAATCCGTCAGGTCATCGAAGACGACTACAAAGTCGAAGGCGATCTGCGTCGAGAGGTTCAGATGAATATTAAGCGCCTCAAGGACCTGGGCTGTTATCGAGGGTTGCGTCACCGGCGAGGATTGCCGGTCCGTGGTCAGCGAACGCGGACGAATGCCAGGACCCGACGCGGACCGCGTCGATCGATGGTGCGCAAGCGCTAAACGTGGGCGTTCCACAAGTTTGAAGATCAAGTACCGATCGTCGGCCTTGGGCCCCAATTGGGGGGTCTGATATCGGCGCTCGAATATCGGAGAAAGCTATATGGCGAAGAAAGGCAAAGGCAAGCGTAAGAAGCGGCGTGGCAAAAAGCGCAAGGTCAGCAAAGGCCTGGCGCACGTTCACGCGACGTTTAACAATACGATCATCACGATCACCGACCAGCAGGGAAATACCCTGGCCTGGTCGAGCGCCGGTTCGCGGGCCTTTAAAGGGTCGCGTAAATCGACCCCCTATGCGGCGGGGATCGCGGCAGAGGACGCGGCGCGCAAAGCCCAGGAGTATGGGCTCAAGGCTGTGGAAGTGGAGCTCAACGGACCGGGGCCAGGACGAGAGTCGGCGATTCGATCGCTGCAATCGGCGGGCCTCAAGATCAAAGTGATCCGGGACGTAACGCCGCTGCCCCATAATGGATGCCGTCCCCCGAAACGACGTCGGGTGTAAGGCAGGGCCAGTCAAGCAGGATCTGGCCGAATTGATCTTCAATGAGTTGTGTGTGGAGGCAGCGTTATGTCCAAGAGATATAAGAATTGGCGCGATCTGATTAAACCGCGTGAAGTCGAGATCGACGAGCGGACGCAGAGCGAGACCTACGCCGAGTTTGTGGCTGAGCCCTTTGAGAGAGGGTTCGGCACGACGGTGGGCAACTCGCTGCGGCGGATCTTGCTCAGCAGCATCGTCGGTGCGGCGGTGACCAAGATCAAGATCGAAGGAGCGCTTCACGAGTTTACGAGCCTTCCGGAGATCAAAGAAGATGTCACCGACATCGTGCTCAACCTCAAAGAGCTGCGCCTCAAGCTGCACGGCGACGAGGAGCAGACGGTGTCCATCGACGTGGAAGGGCCGGCGACGGTCACGGCGTCAGACATCGACGTGGGCACCCATGTAGAGGTGCTCAACCCCGATCACCACATCGCGACGGTGGGTGAGAATGGGCGACTGCAGATGGATCTGATCGTGGAGAGCGGTCGAGGCTATGTGCGAGCGGAGGCCAATAAGGACGAAGAGGATCCGATCGGTGTGATTCCGATCGACAGCCTGTTCAGCCCGGTCAAGAAGGTCAATTACCAGGTTAGCCACGCACGTGTGGGACAGCGCACGGACTTCGATAAGTTGGAGTTGGAAGTGTGGACCGACGGCAGCGTCAAGCCCGAGGACGCCGTCGCCTATGCGTCGAAGATCCTCAAAGAGCATATGACGATCTTCATCAACTTCGATGAGACCATCGAGCCGCCGCCGCAACAAGAAGAAGCGGAGCCGGAGTTCAATGAAGACCTGCTGCGTCCCATCGAGGAGTTGGAGCTGACGGTGAGAAGCTTCAATTGTTTGCAGACGGCGGGCATTGAGTACGTCGGCGATCTGGTTCAGCGCACGGAATCGGAGCTGTTGAAGACGAAGAATTTCGGCCGAAAGTCGCTCAAGGATATTCAAGATATTCTGGCGAAGATGGATCTGGAGCTGGGCACGAAGCTCGAGAATTGGCCGCCCGAGGAATTGGAAGAGAAGTCGGCCGAGAGCAGCTGATCCGTCGATCGGTGCCGGTCAGTTATCGCTAGGGCGTTCCCAGAGAGCGCCCGTTTACGAGGAAGAGGATTATGCGACATCGCAAGAAAGGAAATACGCTGGGCAGAAAGGCCAGCCATCGAAAAGCACTGCTCAAGAACTTGGCCAAAAGCCTGGTCCGATACGAGATCATCCAGACCACGGATACGAAGGCCAAGGAGTTGAGTCGCTATGCCGACAAGCTGATCACGTTGGGCAAAAGGGGTACGCTCCACGCCCGACGCCAGGCATTGTCGAAGCTCGGCGGCGACAAGGAGTTGGTGGGCAAGCTGTTCGACGATCTGGCGGAGCGCGAAGAGATCGCCGATCGCAATGGCGGCTACACGCGAGTGATCAAGCTCGGCAACCGCCAGGGCGATAACGCGTCGGTGTCGCGAATCAGCTTTGTGGGCTCCGATCTGGAGAACACGGAAGAGCTGCGCTATCCGAAGCATATTCGGGACCAATTCGTGACGGAAGAGGAATTCCTGGAAGAGGAAGAAGAGTAATCCTCTGAGGACGCGAAGAAGCAGTTTCAAAAGTCCCGGCTTTCTCGAAGGAGAAGGCCGGGACTTTTTTATTTGGGCGTCGAAAATATCGTTCGAGAAGGCGAGGAGAGAGCATGAGTGAAGCGGCATTGGTGATTCACGGTGGAGCGGGACGAGCGATGACGGACGAAGGGCGGGAGGAGGCGGTAAAGGAGGCGCTCAACCGGGTGGGCGATATATTGTGGGCCGACCTGGAGGAGGGGGCCCCGGCGCTGGAGGTGGCGACGAAGGGATGCGAACTTCTGGAGGATTGCGAGCACTTCAACGCCGGGAAAGGGTCGGCCGTTCAGGTCGACGGATCGATACGGATGAGTGCGAGCTTGATGGACGGGGCCAGGCGCTCGTTTAGTGGGGTGATCAATGTGGGCGAGGTGGCAAACCCCATCGAGATGGCCGCGCATCTGCAGACGTCGCGAGATCGGGTGCTCGATGGGCAAGGGGGAGAGCGTCTGGCTCGGGTGATGGGACTTGAGGTGGTGGACAATATGGTAGAACGGCGGCTCAAACAGTGGTGGGAGGCCAGGAGGAAGGGCGAGACGGTGGAACAGGCTGCTGTGGTCGACGAGGAGGCAGGAACAGATGAAGGAATGGGGACAGTAGGGGTGGTGGTAATGGATTTAGAGGGAAGGTTGTCAGCGTCAACGTCGACAGGGGGACGGGGATTCGAAAAGCCCGGTCGGGTCAGTGACTCGGCGACGGTGGCCGGTAATTATGCCACCGATGGGGCGGCGGTGAGCTGCACGGGGATCGGCGAGGACATTGTGGATGAGGCGTTGGCGGCCCGCGTGGTGGTATTGTGCGAGGGGGGCATGGGGATTGAGGAAGCGCTGAGGACCAGCGTGGAGGGAGCAAAGCAACGAGATCGCAGGTTGGCGGCCATCGGGGTGGATCAAAAAGGCCGGGTGGCCTGGGCGAAGAGCACGGAATTGCTCATCGCTCAGGCCCGCCGGCCAGGGGTGTGTCGCTGGGCGTTTTAGCGCAGGCTAATTACTCACCGGGATAGGGGTCGACGGGAACGAATCCGCCGCCGGTTTCCGGATCGCCTGAGACCCAGGTCTCTCGTCGCGGATCGACGGGGTTGCCGTAGAGGACGAAGAAGAATTGATTGGAGACGCCGAATTCGGCGCGCAGATCGAGGCGGTTATTTTCAACAAACCCGTCGAATCCTGGCTCGCCCTCAAAGATATTGCCGAAGTCAGAAAAGATACGGAAGTCGGCGTCGCATCGGTTGGGATCGTCGTTGCCCACGGATTCCGGATAGTAGTGCAGCAGGCTACTGGGGGCGTCGAGACCGGGACTGAACGTGGTGGCTGTTCCCTGGATGCGGGCGTTGCAATCCTCGGGTTCGATGTCGGCGTCCGGGTCTTCGTCCAGTTCCTCCTGGTCGATGAGGCACTGGATATAGTCAGCAGAGGGGCGGAAGGTGCTGATATTGCCACTTTGGAAATCGACGAAGGGTCGATCGACGAGGCGCTCGGGGCCAATCCAAATAAAGCGCAGGCCCTCGGTGCCGCCACCGTCCGTCTCGGCGGGAACGAGGACGAAGAAGGGGTGGTCGTTGATCCCGTCGTAGAGACTGGGACGTTGGTCTTCAGCGCCAAATCCATTCGCAGAAAGCTGGTCGTTTTCCCAGCTTTCATCGTAGCCGGGAGTGGAGATGTCGCCGCCGTAGCCGGTGCCGTCGCCATCGACGGAGAAGTCCCACCCCATGATAAAGCTGTACTCCGAGAGGTTGGAGGTGTTCAGGGAAAGGGAGTTATGAGCGACGAGACGGCAGGCCGGAGAGATGGCGGGCTGATGGCGAAACAAGGTGGTATTGACGTTGGCGTCCTCGCGACGGGAGAGGATAATGGTCGCCGTCTCCTGCGGGTAGAGGCTGAAGAGCTGATGATCAAATTCAAAGGTCTGGGGAGCACCGTCGAGCACGAGGGTGAAGTTGCCGCCGAGGTTGCGATCGACCTCGATCGCCTCTGAGGTGCGGGCACCAAAGGGCAGACCGGTAGTAACGGTGCCCGAGGGGCCGTACAGGGACATGCTCTCCACACCGGCGTAGCCGTTGAAGACATAGAGGTAGACGGTCTCGGAGTTGTCTCCGGTGCCACAACCAAAGGTCAAAAGGGCGACAGCAACAGCAGCCAAGAGGGTAGAAAAGGGGCCCTTCATTGAGCGCATCATACGACACCTCGGAAAAAGCATGTGAATCAGAGGCCTGGGTTGGCGGGTCGAGAGACCCGGCGGTTCAATGCCTGAAAAGTAAGCCTACGATAGGCTGAGGGGCAGGTGGTGTCAATTCGCATGGGTGGTGAATGGCGATGGGAGGCGTCGGGGCTGGCGGGATCGCCAGGGAGTTATTACAGTGGCGATCAAAGGTGGTCAAAGACAGTGGTGGGCAGTGCATAATCCAGAGCGGTGCAACGGAGGTTGCCAATGGAGGTCGGATGGGTGCTGTTGAGGATGGTGGTGGTGCTGGCGTTGGTCTGTGGGGTGGCCTATGGCCTGCTGAAGTGGGGCATTGAGAAATTAGAGGGGGATGGTGAGCAAGAAGGCTCCATGGTCAGGGTGGTTCAGCGGGTGGGCGTAGGACCGGGACAAGCGGTGGTGGTCGTAGAGATCGAAGGGCAGACCTGGGTGTTGGGAAGCTCTGAGGCGGGACTGGTCATGCTGGGGAAGTTGGCGCCGCCCTTGGAAAAAACGCAAGCGCTGTCGCCGGTGCCGAACGGCGATGGCTGCGATGCGACTCCTCGACGATGCTGCGGCATCGCCTCGTCATCGACGGGAGTACCGGGGTACGTCCGGCGGGCAGCACTAGGTGGGCGTGCCACCGCTGAAAAGCATATAGAGGCCGAGGGCGACCAGGACGTAGGCCAAAAAGAGTTTGAGGCGCTCCGGTTTGATGCGTTGGGCGATCCACCATCCAGAGACGGTGCCAATGAGCAGGGGGATTCCAACCAGGAGAGCCAGGGACCAGTCGATGGCGCCATGAATGGCATAGCCAGCGGTGGCAAAGGCGCTGATAAAGATCGATTGGACCTGGGCAAGGGCAACGGCGAGCAACATGGGCATGCCGAGCATGACCAGCAGGGGGACGGCCAGTACGGGACCGCCGACGCCGAGTAGCCCGCCGGGAAGACCCACGGCGAGGCCGACGGCGGCCAGAAGGGCCTGGCCGCCGAGGGTAGTTTGATCGAGCTCGGTGATCGCGCTGAGGCCCTTGTATTGGCGATAGAGGATGATCGCTCCCGTGGCGAGAACGAAGAGGCCGAGCAGGATGCCAAAGATCTGGGCGTCCAGCGTGGTGTTGAGCTGAGAGCCGGCGAAGGCACCGATGACGCTGGCGATACTGAGGGTAAAGGCCGATTTGGCCGCCTGACGGTTGGCGAGCTCTCCGGAGCGCAGGTAGGCCAGAGAGCCGACGATACCGGTGGCAATAAAGGTGGCGCTGGCGGTGCCGGCGACGGTGCTGGGCCCGATATCGAGGAGCATAAACAGGGCGATGGTCACAAAGATACCGCCGGGACCGATGGTGGTGATGCAGGCCCCGCCCACGAGGGCGATGAGAATCAAGAGGATGATGATGGGGGTGGTCATAGAGGGCAGAGCCCGGTGCAGAAAACGCTCAATCCGAAGGGAGTGCTTAACGGGTTGGGTAAGTATTCTCAACCAGACACGGTGCCTCAGGTGAAGGAAGGCAAGAAACGGAGTTGAAAATCTGGCAAATAAGATTAAGGTTGGTCCGGCGTTGAATGACCATTCATTTTTCCGAGCCATCGAGGACAGCGATGCAATATTATAGCCCGCCCGTCAAAGAAATCCGCTTCGTGTTGGAAGCGCTGGATTACGAAGGTGAAGTGTGCTCCATGGAGCGCTTCGAGTTTTTTGACCTGGAAACGTCGATGAGCATCGTGCAGACGATGGCCGACATCGCGGTCGACGAGTTGCTTCCGCTCAACCGAAAGGGCGACGAGGAAGGCCTGGAATTTAAGCCGGAGACCAATGAGGTCTTTTTGCCCGAGGGGTTTAGGGAAGCCTATCAGACGCTGGTGAAGAGTGGATTTATGGGCCTGACGGGACCGTCGGATTATGGCGGTCAGGCGGCGCCGGAAGCGCTGGGCATCTGCTTTACGGAGCTGGCGACGGCGACAAATAAAAGCTTTTCGATGTGCCCGGGGCTCAACCTGGGACTGGCGGACGCTCTGGATCATCACGCCAGCGAGGAGCAAAAGGAGAAGTATCTGCCCAAGCTCATCAGCGGTGAGTGGACGGGGACGATGGCGTTGACGGAACCCCAGTGCGGCACGGACCTGGGCCTGATCACGACCAAGGCCGATCCCAACGAAGATGGAACCTATAGCCTCAAGGGGACCAAGATCTGGATCACCTTCGGGGAGCATAACCTGGCCGACAATATCATCCACTTTGTGTTGGCGCGGCTTCCGGATGCTCCGGAGGGAACCAAGGGGATCAGCGCCTTTATCGTGCCCAAGATTTTGGACGATGGCACGCGCAACGAGGTCTATTGTACGGGCCTGGAGCACAAGATGGGGATCCACGCCTCGCCGACCTGCGTGATGAGCTTTGAAGGCGCCGAAGGCTATCTTGTGGGTGAGCCCCACAAGGGAATGCGAGCGATGTTCACGTTGATGAATATGGCGCGTCTCTACGTGGGTGTGGAGGGTGTAGGCCTGGGCGAGATCTCGTATCAGACGGCGTTGGCGTTTGCCAAAGATCGGCGACAGGGACGCTCTCTGGACCGCGACAAGCGGGAGATGGACGAGTCGGCCGATAATATCCTTGTGCACCCCGACGTGCGTCGGATGCTGCTCAATATCAAGTCGACGACGGAGGCGCTGCGAGCGCTGGGGATCTCCGTGGGCATCGAGGTGGAGAAGGCTCGCCACCACGAGGATGAAGAAGTGGCCAAGAAAGCTCAGGCCTATGTGGATCTGATGACGCCGATCATCAAGTCCTATGGAACGGAGCGTGGCTTTGAGAATATCTCCGATGCCATGCAGGTCTGCGGTGGCTCGGGCTATACGACGGATTGGAATATCGAGCAATATATGCGCGATGAGCGCATTGCGATGCTCTATGAGGGCACGAACCACGTCCAGGCACTGGATCTGGTGGGTCGCAAGTTGCCGATGGACAACGGGCGAATCCTGATGAATTTCCAGCAAATGGCGATGGCCGAGCTGGAAGCCTGTAAGGAGCACGACGAGCTGGAGACCTTGACGTCAGCCTTTGAGAAGGCGTCGGGCCGGCTGATGGAAGCGACCATGGATCTGCAGGCCAAGGCGATGGAGGACCGAGAGCAGGCAGCGGCAATGGCATCGAATTACCTCAACCTCTTTGCCCTGGTGGCCATGGGTTATGCCTGGTTGAAGATGGTCCGCTATGCGGTGGAAGAGGATACGGATAATCGAGCGACGAAGATCAAGACGGCGAATTATTTCGCAGAGATGATCCTGCCGGAGTCGGGGCTGTACAAAAAGCTGTGCAGCGTGGGCAAAGGGCCGATGATGGACTTTGATCCCGAAGAGCTGTGATGGACGCAACGCCCTGTGAATAGCCAAAGCCCCCCGGCGCGTCGATGCGCCGGGGGGCTTTGAGGTTTAGCCCGGGTTAGGAGCCAGGGCTTTCGCCAAAGGCTTCGGCGCTGCATTGGCCGGTGATGCGCAGGCCCTTGGCGAGATTGCGCAGACCCGTACGGATCCCTTCCTCGATCACAGGGTGATAGAAGGGGCGAGCGAGCAGATCGGGGATCTTCTGGTCGCTGTCGATGGCCCAGGCCAGCAGGTGAGCAGTGTGCTCGACGCGGGGACCGAACATCTCGGCGCCGATGAGCTGGCAATTTCGGCGGTCGGCGTAGAGTCGCACGAGGCCTTCGTTGATGCCCATGACGCGGGAACGGCCCTGATTGTCGAAGGAGACGCTGGCGATCTCGGTGCAGTCCAGGTTCAGTTGGTCATAGGAGCGGCCGACGACGGCCATCTGGGGGTCGGTAAAGGCGATGGCGAGCTGCGTGCGCCGGATGCGAGCTTCGATATTGGGGTAGATGGAGGCATTTTTGCCGGCGATGCGGCCCTCGTCGCTGGCCTCGTGGAGAAGCGGTCGATGGCCGGAGACGTCGCCGGCGAAGAAAATGGAGGTATCGCCGGCCTGAGTGGTGCGGGGGTCAGTGATGGGAAGGTCGCGATCGTCGCGGGGGACGGAGGTATTCTCAAGGCCGAGCTGGGCGGTGTTGGGGCGACGGCCGGCGGCGGCGAGGACGATGTCGAAGTGGCGCTGATGGGCAGAGTCGTCGGCCTCGTTCCAGGCCAAAAAGAGGCCCTGGTCGTCTTTTCGAGTGTCCGTGATCTCGCTCTCCAGGTGGAGATTGAGGCGCTTTCCAAAGGAGTCGTGGGCCTTGGCGATGACTTCGGGATCGGAAAATGGGCCCAGCTCGTCGAAGGGGTTAAAGAAGTCGACATCGACACCGAGGCGCTGCATGGCCTGGCCTAGCTCAAGGCCGATGATGCCGGTACCGACGACGGCCATGGAGTCAGGGAGGTCCTGGAGCTCGAAGATGTCGTCGTTGACCATCACGTGGTCCTTGATGGCCTCGAGCTGTGGGGGGATCCAGGGGTGAGAACCGGTGGCGACGACGAAGCGATCGGCCTCGATGGTGTCCTGGCCATCGATCTGGAGGGTGGAGTCGTCGACAAAGCGAGCGTGGCCGCGGATGCGCCGCTCTTCAGGGATCTCGAGGGTGGATTCGACGACGAAGCCGACAAAGCGGTCGCGCTCGCGCTGGACGCGTTCCATGACCGCGGGGCCGTCGACTTCAAACCCCTCGACGCGATTGCCAAAGAGGTCTGATCGCTGGATCTCGTGGGCGTTTTCGGCGGCGGCGATGAGCAATTTGGAGGGCATGCATCCCACGCGGGCGCAGGTGGTGCCATAGGGCCCGGATTCGATGAGGACCCAGTCGAGGCCAGCTTTCTGGCATTCGCGGCGGGCGTTAAGGCCCGCCGTACCGGCGCCGATGATGGCGACGTCCACTTTGCGATGACTCATAGATTTCTCCTGCTCAATTGGGGGGTAGGCATCAATATGGTGTCCAGACGATGGTAGAACGACAGACAAGGTTTCAAGGTCAGGCCGCAAAGACGAGCTTTACCGTCGGCGCCGCCCTGGGGTAGTCGCAGGGTGAGACGACGCAATCATCGACGATGCAAACCTGGGATAGAGTCATGAGTGATCGACCATTGGGATTGAATGAGTACCAGCGACAAGCAGCGAAGACGGCCCTGTATCCGGGCCGGGAAGGGGAAACGGTGGCGCCCTATCCGGCGCTGGGTCTGGCCGGGGAAGCGGGGGAGGTGTGCGAGCAGATCAAAAAGGCGATCCGCGATGATGAGGGTCGAGTCAGCGAGGAGCGTCGGCGAAAGCTCCAAAAGGAGCTGGGCGACGTGATGTGGTATCTGGCGGCGTTGGCCAGTGAGCTGGGGATGGATCTGGAGACCATCGCTCAGGCCAACCTGGATAAATTGGCCGATCGCCAGCGACGAGGCGTCATCCAGGGCGAGGGCGACGATCGCTAACCTGATTGCGCCTGACGCGCACGTTATTAGGCTAGTACGAGCCCGGACCTGGGGGGCGATGCGAAGTTGATGCGTGATGGTGAAGTAAATGGATTAGAATGGAAGGCCGATGAGTCAAAAATGGCATGCGATGGCGGTGGAGTCTGTTCTGGATGTACTGGACAGTCGCCGAGAGGGGCTCAACGACGAGGAGGCGGCCAGACGGCTGGAGCAACAGGGGCGCAATGAACTTCAGGAGGGGGAGAGCGAGTCCTGGATGCGGCGATTGCTGCGCCAATTTCACGACGTATTGATCTACATCCTGCTCGTGGCGGCGGGGCTGACGGCTTATCTGGGAGAGTGGATCGATACGGGGGTCATTCTGGCGGTGGTGGTGATCAATGCCGTGATCGGTTTTGTGCAGGAGGGCAAGGCCGAGGAGGCGTTGGAGGAGATCCGCAATATGCTGTCGCCGACGGCGACGGTGATCCGCGACGGGCACCGCAAGGAGATCGACGCCGCCGAGTTGGTGGTGGGCGATGTGGTTCGGCTAGAATCGGGAGCGCAGGTGCCGGCCGATGTGCGGCTGATCGAGGTGAGCGGGTTTGGGGTGGAAGAGGCGATCTTGACCGGGGAGTCGGAGCCGGTGGCCAAGCAGGTCGAGGGCGTCGAGGAGTCGGCGGTGATCGGGGATCGGCTGAACCTGGCCTTTTCGGGAACGATGGTGGTGCGGGGCACGGCGCGAGCGGTGGTGGTGGCCACGGGCAGCGATACGGAGGTTGGTCAGATCGGGGAGATGGTCTCGGAGGTCGAGAAGTTGAGGACGCCTCTGATTCAGACCATCGACCGCTTCGGGATGCGGCTGTCGGTGATCATCTTGCTGGTGGCGGCAGCTCTCTTTGCCTACGGGTGGTTTGGGAGACCGGGGTTTTATGAGGTGGAAGAGCTCTTCATGCTCGTGGTGAGCCTGGCGGTGGCGTCGATCCCAGAAGGGCTGCCAGCGATCATGACGATCACCCTGGCGTTGGGTGTACGCAGGATGGCGGGGCGGAATGCGATCGTGCGAAAACTTCCGGCCGTAGAGACCCTGGGATCGGTGACCGTGATCTGCTCGGATAAGACGGGGACGTTGACCAAAAATGAGATGGAGGCCCAGCGGGTGGTCAGCATCGGAGGGGAGGAAAAGGTCGAGGCCCTGGAAGAGAGCGGGGAGTTGGCCCGGGGGATCGAGCAGACGGTGCGTGGGGCGCTGCTCTGCAACGATGCGGAGTTGATCGAGGACGACCAGGGAGGCTGGTCTTTTGAAGGAGAGCCGACGGAAGGGGCGCTGGTGGTGCTGGGGGCGCGACTGGGATTGAATCAGGAGGAGGAGAACCGGCGCCACAAGCGACGGGCGAGCATTCCCTTTGCTTCGGAGCGCCGATATATGGCGACGCTGCACGACGATGAAGAAGAAGGAGCATCGATCGTGGTCAAGGGAGCGCCAGAGCGGATGCTGGAGCTCTGCGAGCGGGAGCTGAGCGATGGCGGCACGCAGGCTCTGGATGCCGATAAGTGGCAAAGCGAGGCCGACCGATTGGCGGACGACGGCTTTCGGGTATTGGCGGTGGCCGGTCGGGGGGCCTCGGAGACCAAACATAGCCTGGAGGAGGCAGATCTGAGGGAGGGCGAGGGATTGATCTTCTATGGGCTGTTGGCCCTGATCGATCCGCCGCGGCCGGAGGCCATCGAGGCGGTAAAGACGGCCAAAGAGGCAGGGATCAAGGTCAAGATGATCACCGGTGATCACGGGCGAACAGCGCGCAGCATCGGCGAGCAGATGGGAATCGGTGAGGGGCGCGAAGCGGTGGTGGGTCAAACGCTGGAGGCCGCCAACGATGACGAGTGGATTCGCTATGCCAGGGATCACGACATCTTCGCCCGCACCAGTCCGGAGCATAAATTAAAGATCGTGGAGGCCCTCCAATCCCAGGATCAGGTGGTGGCCATGACCGGCGATGGGGTCAATGACGCCCCGGCCCTCAAACGGGCGGACGTGGGTGTGGCCATGGGGATCAAGGGCACGGAGGCCACCAAACAGGCGGCGGATATGGTGCTGGCCGATGACAATTTCGCCTCCATTGCCCATGCGATCCATGAGGGTCGCACGATCTATGACAACCTCAAGAAGACGATCCTTTTCTTGCTGCCCACCAATGGAGCGGAAGCATTGATGGTGCTGGCGGCGGTGGTGTTGGCGATGGAGCATTTGCCCATTACGCCGGTGCAGATCTTGTGGGTCAATATGGTGACGGCGGTGACGCTGGCCCTGGCGCTGGCCTTTGAGCCCCCGGAGCCAGGGTTGATGAAACGGCTTCCACGACCCAGTGATGAGCCGATCGTCGGGGGCTATGGGATCGGGCGGATCCTGGTGGTAGCGGTGCTGATCGGATCCATGGCCCTCGGCGGATTTCACTGGGCCTATGGGCAAGGGGCAACGCTGGCAGAGGCACAAACGGTGGGGGTCAATACCCTGGTGGCAGGCCAGCTCTTCTATCTGTTCAGCAGTCGATTCTTGACGGAGCCCGCTTATCGAGTGGAGTCGCTATTGAGCAATCGGGTAGCTCTGGGAGCATCGGCGGTATTGGTGGTCATCCAGCTCCTATTTACCTACACGCCGGTCTTTCACGAGCTATTTTCATCGGCTCCGATTGGTCTCGCGCAATGGGGTTGGGTGATCAGTGCCGGGCTGTTGGTATTTGTGGTGGTGGAAGCGGAGAAGGGATTTCATCGGTGGAGGCAGACGGGGTTTGGTCAAACACGCAAGCGATCGTCATCGGTCGGAAAAGTTCAGTGACGGCATTGTGAGTTTGGCCACAGAGAGATATAGTGCCCGTCTGGCTTGAAATGAAATTTAATGACCCCGAGATGGTGGAAAGATGGTGCGACGATGGGGTCCAGATGCCCGGCGATGGATTTAGATCGTTGGATGGTGATGGGCATCCTTACCCTGGAGGCCGGTGGTGAAGGAGCATGAGGGAAAGGGGCTAGAGGCGCCGCGCATACCGCTGATCGAGTCGAGGTTGGTGACGGCGTTTATCCATCCATCTCGGCGAGATGCCCGAGATTACGACACGTATAACCAGTGCCTGGCGACCCTATTTGGGTTGATGGTCTGGTTGGTGACCATGGGGTTTGCCGGGCTCTACCTGTGGTTTTTGGACAGCGCGGCGTTGGCGGTGGGGTTGGCGTCCTGTGGCGTGGTGTCGTTGGTGCTATTGGTGATCATCCGATGGAAGGGAAGCGCTCGGTGGTATGTGCACGCCCTGTGTTCGCTGGTGTTGATCACGGCCTCTTGGCTGGTGTGGCACACGGGAGGATTGGCCTCCCCGGTACTGGTGTGGCTGATCCTGGTCCCCGGGATCGCGATCGCGATTCGGGGGCGGTCTCGGACCACAATCCTGTGGGCGCTGATAGCGATCGGGGTCATTTTAGGGCTGTTGGCGATGGGGCCGTTGGAGAGTTGGGAGTTGCGCCAGGGGTTGGAGACGCAGCAAGACCGGTCGATGATCGCCCTGTCGACGGGAATGTTGCTGGTGACGATGATCATCTTATTTACCATGCGAAACGAGATGGAGCGCTGGTTGTTCAACTCGTTGATGGAGCAGGAAAAGCGGGTTCGAGACATGCTCCAGCAACGCGACAGACATACGCGAAGGACCCTGATGGAGTTGATGGATCAGTCGCCAGAGGGGGTGGTGATGGTGTCCAATGATGGAGAGGTCGTCTATTGCAACCCGGCATCAGCGAAGCTCTTTGGTCAGGCTCGCAGCGACTTGATGGGGATGGTATTTTCGGAATTGGTCGATGGGTTTAACTGGGGCAAAAAAAGTGAGGGGGAAAGCTATAGTGAGGAGCGCACCCTGGAGGTCGACGAGGAGGAGCGACCGGTGAAACTCACGGGATTTCGAGCGACCCTGGACGGGGAAGAGCGGCTGATCGTGATGCTCAGTGATCAGTCGCGAGAATATGAGCTTCGCCAGCAGATGGCGAAGATGGATCGCATCATCACTACGGGGACGTTGGCTGCCGGGGTGGCCCATGAGGTCAATAACCCGCTGGCCTTTATCGCCTCAAACGTCGACTTTTTGCTGCGCCGTCATAATGATGAAAGCGTGGACGACGAAACGATCGAAGAGGCGCTTCGAGATATTCAGGTGGGGACGGGGCGAGTCCAAAAGATCGTCGAGGAGTTGCGCCAATTGGCCCGAGAAACCAGCGATGAGTGGGCGCCGGTGGACGTGGAAGAGGTCGTGGAGTCGGCGATCCGAATGGTGGAGCATCGGATCAAGCATCGAGCGACGTTGGAGCGCGATTTCGGTGAGGTGGGGACGGTGATCAGCGATGAATCGGGGTTGGTGCAAATCGTGGTGAATCTGCTGGTCAATGCTCTGCAGGCGATTCCCGATGAGGAGTCGAGTCTCGATCACTGGATCAAGGTCACCACGTCCACGGATGGAGAACACGTAGAGGTGGCGGTCAGCGATAGCGGTTCGGGCATGGGGCCAGAGGTCGTCGATCGGCTCTTTGAGCCCTTCTTTACCACCAAAGAGGATGGTGAGGGCACGGGTCTGGGTCTTCCGATCTGCCAGAACCTGGCCCATGCCATGGGGGGAGAATTGAGGGTGGAGTCGCTATCCGGTGAAGGAACGACGGTGCGGTTGAGGTGGCGCCGGCGACAAGTCGAGGGGGAGGCGAGCATCGAGGGCGGTGGAGGCTGTGGAAAAGAGGCTCTGGAGGAACGCAGCCTGGTGTTGATCGATGATAAGGAGCCATTGCTGCGAGCGATGGCTCGACAATTGGAGGGATGGGGCACGGTGTATACGGCGTCAGAAAGCCAGGAGGCGCTGAGCTTGATCGAGCAGCGGCGACCGGACCTGATCCTCTGTGATCTCAAGATGCCCGGCGTGTCGGGACCGGAGTTGTATCTACGCCTGCAACGCGAAGATGAGGAGTTAGCCCGGCGCCTGGTCTATATGAGTGGGGCGACACCGTCGGCCACCACTCAGAAACTGATCGACGACCAGGGGCGCCAGGTGGTGATGAAGCCGGTGGCCATCGCCCATATTGAGAGCTGTCTTCAAAGGGTTCAACAGGCCACTAGAAGCACGGACGGCGAAGGCCTTTAAAAGCCTTCGCCGTCCGTGGAGGGTGGACAACGGGATTTGAACCCGCGGCCTCAGGTACCACAAACCTGCGCTCTAACCAGCTGAGCTATGCCCACCACAAAGCGATTCGGAATTTAGGGTTCGCGGGGTGGGCTGTCAAGGCCAAAAAAAGAAGAGTGGTGGACGCTCAAATCAGGGGCGCTACACTAAGGGGAGACGGTGAACCATGGATGGAGATCGAGGAGAATGGATGTTTGAAACCAGTCAGGCACAACAGGGACTTTCCCCGGGGTTTTTAATCGCCTCACCGAAGTTGGATGAGACCCCCTTTGAACGGGCGGTGATCATGATGGTGGAACACGATCAAGAGGGGGCGATGGGGTTTATCATCAACAAGCCATTGGAGCTTCGCTTCGGGACCCTGATGGAGAGTGTCAACGAGGAGTTGGAGTCGGCGATCGAGAAGAGCCACTTTGAAAAGGTGGTCCACTTTGGCGGGCCGGTGAAGGTGGAGCAATTGTGGTTGATCTTCAGGCGGCGTCTGGAAGGGGCGCGGTGGGAGCCGGAGAATCAGGCGTTGATGGAGAAATTGCATCGCCTCGATGATAGCGCATTGGCGATCTGTGAGGAGTGGTTTCTGGCGGCGAGCGGGGAGTTGATCGAGGGGTTTGCCACCGGGGAGCAGAGTGGGCGGTTTCGCCCCTTTATTGGCTACACAGGGTGGGGGCCGGGCCAATTGGAGAGCGAGATCGATGAGGGATCGTGGCTGGCGTTGGACTTCGACGCCGAGTTTTTGTGGGAGGTGTCCCAGGGCGAATATTGGGATCGGGCCCTGGATCGACTGGGGGTGGATGCGATGAGTTTTATGATGATGGGCAAGGCTGGAAAGGCTTGATGAGACGATCGCGATGGGGAGCGATGCCTGCCGATATTTTCCACAGGGTGTGAAAAAGTTTTTGGGTCGTCGGGAGCGGTGGTCCAAGGGGTTGAAAAATCACAAGAAATAAGAGGGGAGCAAGCTCAACGCTGGCCAAGCGTCGATGGGCAGCACTTCACGACGCCCCAGGGCCCCACCAAAATGGATCGAGTGCAAAGTAACGCAGCAATGGGTATCGCCAGGGAGTGGCGGTTCTAATCTGGCTCCATGCAAGGAGCTGGCAACGATCGCGAAAGCGATCGTGGCAAAGCAAGGGCACCGAATTTATTGACGGTGCAGCTGACCCATGCAGAGTGGTTCGTCCGCCCCAAGGGGCGGAGTGACGAAATGTTATTGGTCATCCTTTTGCTTAAATTGATACCGCCTATGCAAGAATTTTGGATATCTGCGCTGGATCACTTGAAGACGATGTTCAGCGAAGACAATTTCGACCGTTGGTTTCAGTACCTGAGCTTCCACCATCACGACGACGGGACCTATTACCTGGCGACGACCGATGGTTTCTATGGGTGTTGGATCAAGGATAATTATCTGGATTTGATCGAAGAAGCCCTGGCGGAAGCGACAGGGCAGCCCGTAGATGCCATCGAGGTGGTCATCGACGTGGCCGAGGCCTATGAAGAGGCCGGAGAGGAGCGACGCATTGATCTCGATGAGCCGCGCAAGGCGGCCCGGGAGGCAAGGCTGGGCCAGGAGGCTCAGGGCGCGCTCTTTGAGATGCCCTCCGAGGAGGTGGAGGTCGATCTCAAACCGCTGAGTGAGCGGGTGGAACTAGCGCGGATGAACCCGCGCTATATCTTCGACGAATTCGTGGTGGGTCCGTCCAATCAATTTACCTATGCCGCCTCCCGAGCGGTGGCGACGGAGCCGGCCAAGACCTATAACCCGCTCTTTATTTTCGGGGGAGTGGGCCTGGGCAAGACCCATCTGTTGCAGGCCATAGGCATTGAAATGCTGCGCCGTGACCCAACGGCGGACGTGGTGTACCTGTCGGCCGAAGAGTTCATGAACCAGATGATCACCAGCCTTCGCAACCAGGAAATGAACGCCTTTCGCGATCAATTCCGAAACAATTGTGACCTGCTTCTGGTCGATGATATCCAGTTTATCGGTGGCAAGGATTCGACGCAGGAAGAGTTCTTCCACACCTTTAATGCCCTCTACCAGAGCGGCAAGCAGTTGGTGGTGACCTCGGACAAAACGCCTCAGGAATTGCCGGGCATTGAGGAGCGGCTGGCGTCGCGATTTGCCTGGGGATTGATCGCCGATATTCAGCCCCCGGAGATCGAGACGCGAGTGGCGATCTTGGAGCAGAAGGCGGAGGCCGACGACATCGAGATGAGCCAGGACGTGGCGATGCTCCTGGCGAGCAGCATTCGCAGTAACGTGCGCGAGCTGGAGGGCACGCTGATCCGGTTGGGAGCCCAGGCGGATCTGATGGGAACGAGCCTGACCGTGGATTTCGTGCGCCAGATGCTCAAGCGAATGAATATCCGCCAACGCAAGAAGGTGGGCGTCGACGAGATCATGAGGACCGTGAGCTCACACTTCGATATTACGGTGGCCGATATGAAGGGGCGCCGGCGCACCCGGGCGATCAGTGAACCCCGTCAGATCGCGATGTACCTGGCGCGATTCCATACGGATCACTCCTACCCGGAGTTGGGACGGTACTTTGGCGGCAAGGATCACACCACGGTGCTGGCGGCCTTTCAAAAGCTGGAAGGGCTCGTGGAGATGGGCGATAATGACTTTGCGCGCCACATCGAGGATCTGGAGCGGGTTCTCTTTGGATGAGATGGTGGGGGGTCAGGCGCCGGCGACGACGTCCTGGGCACGGCGGATGGTGAGGCGACCGTAGAGCCCGCAGAGCGGGATCTGACGGTCCTCCGGTCCGCTGGGCCCGTCATTAATCATGTAGTGGTGGGGGCCGAGCTGGAGCTGGGCACCGTCGGGATAGGCGTCGCGTTGGATGAGCATGCCGGCGGCGACGTCCATGAGGCGGAAGTAGGCGTCATTAAGTCCTCCTTCGATGGGGGTCTCCAGTTCGGGAAGACCAAGGACGGTGAGGCCGCGGGTGATCATCCACTCGTCATCGTTCCAGGCATTGATCAAGAGGTTGACCAGAGCCGGGGGTTTGCTGAAGTCGACGGCCAGGTGCTTGATAAAACCCGGGGAGTGCATTTGAGCGCAGAAGGGCAAAAAGACCCCGGCGGCGCCGGCCTCGATGGCGGTGGTCAAAAAGCGGGCAAAGCCATGGGCGCGTTCGATGGGGGCCTCCGAGATCTGAGGCATCGTCAAGCGCCACAGGGCGCTGTGGTTTTCCAGTCGTGACAATTCGGCGGCGTGAAAGGGTTTTTTGGCCATGCCGGCAGCGCTGACGAGTTCCTCCATCGGGGGGTCAACGGTGAGGGTGATGGGGGGAAGATCGTCGCCGAATTGAAATCGCGCCCCCCCGTCCTCCATCGCCTGATGCTCGCAGGGCTCAGCCCACACGTCGGGGTGAGTGGTGGCGAGCAATGAAGTCTGGTCAGTGCTCCATTGGACGGGAAGCAGGGCGACCAGAGAGTCCGGGGCGGCGCGATGATTAGCGGGATCATTCATGATGGATAGGGGGTTTAAAGGTCCTGATAGGCATCGAAGACGGATTGGTAACTGGGCTCGTCGGCCACTTCTTCGACGACCTGTCGATACTTGATCGTGCCATCGGTGTCGATGATCCAGACGGTGCGAGCCAATAGCCCCAGCTCTGTGATCTCGAGGCCCAGGCGCTCGCCGGCGTCGCGGTGGCGAAAGTCACTGGCGGTGTCCACGAGGACAATCTCGCGCTCGTCGCAGAAGCGATCGATGGCAAACGGCAGATCGCGGGTCACGAAGAGAACCGGGGGGTGATCGCTACCCATGGTCTGAAGGTGATGCTCAAAGCCGAGCAATTGGTTGGCACAGACCGGGGTGTCCACGGAGGGGGCGGTGGTCAGGATCAAGGGGGTGTCGAGGCGGGTGGAGAGGGAAAAGTCAGTGCCCGGGTCGCTGTGGAAGCGAAGCTCGGGGAGCTGATCGCCTATACTGGGGAGTTCTCCACTAAGCGTCATGGGATTGCCCTGAAAAGTTACGGAAGTCATCGTTACCTCATCATTCAAAGGAAAGTCATGGTTATAAGGACTCGGACGGCGAAAGAGGTCGCCGCAACGCGTCGGCGAGAAAGCTCAACACAAGCATGGAGAGAACAAGTGTTGAGTTAGTTTTGAGTTTTGCCCTGGCGCTCCATGAGTTGGTCCAGGGGGTGGCAATTGAGGATCTGATGGGATTGGAGGCCGGCGCGGCGAGCCTGTTGGACGGCAAAGGAGATGGCCTCCAGACCACGCGTGGAGTGGGCATCGGAGCCCAGCACGAGGGTGGCGCCGCGTTCGGCGGCGTGGCGGGCAAGGGAGGCGTTGAGGTCGAGGCGGCCCGTGCTTCCGTTGATCTCGAAGGCGATGGATTGGTCACGAGCAGCGTCGACGACGGCGTCGAAATCGTAGTCGTAGCCGTCGCGGCCGCCGAGGATACGGCCCGTGGGGTGGCCGAGGCAGGAGATGAGGCCGGTGTCGATGGCCCGACGTAGGCGCTCGGTCATCTGCTCGGCCGGTTGTTGAAAGTGACTGTGGATACTGGCGACGACCCAATCGCAGCGGCCCAGCAGGTCGTGGTCCATGTCCAGAGAGCCGTCCTCCAGGATGTCGACCTCGATACCGCTCAATAACTCGATATCGTCGAGGTCGTCGTTGATCTGTCGGATGCGATCGATTTGTGCGGCGAAGCGCTCGGGGGTCATGCCATTGGCGACGCGCACATCCTGGGAGTGGTCGGTGATCGCCAGGTAGGCGTAGCCCCGATCGGCGGCGGCGCGGGCCATCTCTTCGATGGAGGCGCGGCCGTCGGTCTCGGTGGTATGCATGTGGAGATCGCCCTGGACCTGGGAGTCGTCGATGAGGTCGGGGAGGCGGTGGTCGGCGGCGGCGTCGATCTCGGAGCGTCCCTCGCGAAGTTCGGGGGGGATAAAATCGAGATCCAGGGCGTCGAAGAGGTCGCGCTCTGTGCGCGAGGCGATGGGCTCTTCGGAGCCCTGCTCGAAGACGCCGTATTCGCTGATCTTGAGGCCCTGCCGTTTGGCGCGGGTTCGCAGCTGAACGTGGTGTTCTTTGCTCCCCGTAAAGTAGTGGAGGGCGCTTCCGAAGTGGTGAGGAGCGACGGTGCGAAGATCGACCTGGACGCCGTTTCGCAGGCGCACGGAGGTCTTGGTGTCGCCGGTCACCAGGATGGAGTCCACCTCGAGAAGGTCGCCAAAGGCCTGGTGGATGGGCTGGGGATGGTCGGTGGCGACGAGGAGGTCGACGTCACCGATGGTCTCGCGGCCGCGGCGAAGGGAGCCGGCGACGTCGATGCGCTGGACCTCGTCGAGTTCGTCGAGTTGCTCGCAGAGGGAGTTGGCGATGCGTTGGGCTCGGGGCAGGGGAACGCGACCGCTCTGTTCGGCGAGGCGCTCGATCTCATCGAGGATGGTCTGCTCGGTTTTTTTGCCAAAGCCGGAGAGGTTGCTGATCTCACCGGCTTCGGCGGCGGCCTTGAGATCATCGACCTCGGCGATGCCCAAAGCATCGTAGATTTTTTTGATGCGCTTGGGACCCAGCCCCTGGATGGTCATCAATTGGAGAAGACCGGCGTCGAGCTCATCGACGAGACGATCGTAGAGGTCGCAGCTTCCGCGCTCATAGATCTGGTGGAGTTCCGCGGCGATCCCGTCGCCGATGCCCGACCACTGGGTCAGATCACCGTCGTCGATGGCGGCCTCCAGCGAGGCGGTCTCGGTCTCAATGGTGCGGGCAGCGTTTTCAAAGGCGCGGATGCGAAAGCGATTGGCGCCCTTGATTTTGAGGAGGGCGGCGATGTCTTCCAGGATATGAGCGTAGTCGCGATTGTCCATCGAAGATCTCCGGGCTTGGCAAAGCGGTCAAAGGGCGATACAGATCGTGTGCTACATAGCGACTTGAAGGGTTAACGTCCATCCCGGGTTGGACGATCGTGGGCGCTCTTGGGCTCAGGTGTTGAATAGCACCTCAGCGGGGAGCGTCGATTTCCAGCGAGTACCCGAGGGTGGTTATGAAGAACCTGGGATAACTTGAGATTGATGGTTATCTGGAGTAGAGTCCCCAACAAGGTGCGTCGAATATTCCCGCCAATCTGTGGGGCTCAATCGGGATAGTGCGCCGGTAACCGTTTTGCGAGGAAACGCTTTATGCGACTGAGATTGCCGTACGGGAGGTGCGCTGTTTTCCTTCTTTGCCTGTGGTTGATTCCGGCCTCAGCGGCTGGAGAAGAGGAAGCAGAGCCGGAAGAATTAGTGGAGGCAGAAACGGAGGAGGTCTCTGAGGAGGAAGTCCCGCAGGAGGACGCATCCGAAGAGGGGGAGCCAGACGCGGAAAGCGTAGACGAAGAGCAAGCCGATGCCGAGGAAGCCGGAGAAGAGCCGGTGGTCGGTCCGGGAGGCCGGGAATTGGTCTCCGACTATCCAGGGACCGAGGAGGCGATGGCGGCGCGGATGGATACGGACCAGATCGACGGGGTAGACCCGGACGACGAGGCCGATCCAGACGAGGTCTACGATCTCCGGGTTCGGGAGTTGGAAACGCGCATCGACGATCTCAAGGAACGGGTCTTTCGCTCCAAGAGTCGGATCGCGCTGCTCAGAGAGACCGTGTTGGCCGAAAATCTGGCGGGAAGCCGGGCCGTGATCACCTTTGAGAACAATCTGGGACGCCGCTTCAACGTGGAGCGGGCATTGTTTAGCGTCGATGGCAGCCAGGTCTATAGCGAGTTGGAGCCCCAGGTCGGTGATGATGGCGTGGAGGTATTCAGCGGGCCGATGACGCCAGGGACACATACGGTGTCGGTGGTACTCAATCTAAGAGGCCGGGGCTTTGGACTGTTTTCTTACGCCGAGGGATACGAGAGCCAGTTGCGTTTTTCATGTCAGTTTACGGCCGAAGAGGGACGCACCTCGCTGGTGACGGTGCGCTCTCATAAGGGAGGAAGCCGGTTTGCGGCGCATGAAGATCGGCCCGATGGGGATTGCCAGGTCAGCATGGTGGAGTTGGCCGTCGAAGATATCGAGGAGGATCTGGAGGACGAAATAGGCGGGGAGCTGGAGTAGAGGCTGGCTTTTTGTGAAGTCGGTGGTTCGTCCGAGGAGTCGTCATCGTTGGCAATGCGCAGGTCGAGTGGATGCAAGAGAGCTCACACAATTGGAGCGGGGCGCGGCGATGGTCCACAGCGTGGATCGGGCTGGTGGGGCTGATGCTGTGGGCAATGCCGGCGACGGCGGAGCGGCCCCCGGCAGAGGCGGTGCAGAACCTGGAAGATCAGATTGAGGTGCTGGAAGAGACCTATTTGATGCCGGCGGTCCTGGAGCAGCGCTATCGAGTGGAGACGCGCTTCAACGAAGCAAAGGTGTCCTATCTTCTGGAGGATTACGACCGGGCCACGATCATGTTGGCCTCGCTGGTCGATACCCTGGAGCGCGATGAGTTCGCCAGTTATGACGAAGCCTTATTTTTGTTGGGCGATAGCCTCTATGAGGTGAGGCGCTTTCGAGCGGCTCGGACCTATTTTCGGGATCTGCTGGAGGAGGCCGACGACACAAGTGCCTTCTATCAACCGGCGATCGTGAGACTGTTGGAGATCGCGGCGCAGACCGATGATTATACAGGGGTCGACGAGCTCTACGCCCGCCTCGATGATCTGGAAAATGTGAGCGCATCGATCCACTATACGCGGGGAAAGACGCTCTT
>CAYQBU010000025.1:0-31975 GCA_964415785.1 uncultured Bradymonadales bacterium | reverse complement strand
TCCAAGTCCGCGACAGCTCCGGCAACGGACTGACCGACTACGAGGAAATCTGGGATCATCAAACCGACCCTCTCGCCTATGATACCGATGGCGATGGATTCTCCGACGGCCAAGAAGTCGAAGACGGCACCGACCCCCTCGACCCCACTGACCCTGGAGACAACCACTTCTCCAACACCCCGCATGCTGGAGTCCTCTTCCACGGCAGCTACGAGGACCGTACCACCCTCGTCAGCCTCCTTGGTTCCGACGTCGACGGCCTCGCTGTCGACAATTCCCGAGCCACCGCCGTGGTCCTCAACCATCAGATCGGACGGATCTATGAGACTCTCAATGTCGATCCCGAGTCCTTTGACTCCGGTGACACCGTCTCCTTCCAGATCCCCTTCGACGCTGACACCTACAACGACTCGAGCCCCTACGAGGTCAATCGCATGGAGTTTGGTGAGAAATTCCTCGACTCCAGTGATGACGGTACCTACCTCGGTGCCAAGGGCATGATCCGACTCGATAGCTCGCCTTACGCTATCTTCAACGCCCTCTATCGTCTCCAGATTCGGGCCGTCGACCCCACCACGAGAAGCGAAGTCCTTCTTCAACTCTCCGACGTCAGCTTCGACATCGAGGGCAGTGACATGGTCGTCACCATCGATGTCGAAACTCCGGACTTTGACTTTGATAAATTCATGGTCACCCATGATTTCAATGCCAATGAAAAAGATGCCTACGTCGAAAATTGCGACGACGACATCGATAATACCGGTAATGGTCTCGTCGGCTGTGATGATCCCTATTGCGCGGATGATCCCGTCTGCACCGGTGAAGATCCCGGCGACGACGATGACGATGATAACGGCGACGACAACGGCGACGACAATGGCGATGACAACGGCGATGATGATTCCGACGATCCGGACCGCGAAGGCGGTGGCGGTGTCGGTGATCCCGGCCAAGACGGCTCCACCCATAGCGGTGGCTCCTGCTCGGCCACCGGTTCCTCTGGCCAACCCCTCGCCCTGGCCTTGATGGCCTTGCTTGGGCTCGTTGGACTTCGTCGACGTAACCGCGACCACGACCACTCCCGTCGTGCCGCATAAACCCCTGCACCTGGAGTTACCCATGAGAGCCACAACCCTTGTGGCTCTCACGGGGCTCCTTCTCATGGCAACGGCTTGCTCTTCGGAGCACGCCGACGGACCCGGTGACTCTCCTCCCGAGAACACCGGGTCCGATGCCATTGACGAAGAGCTTCGTGAGAGTGTTCTTCAACTCATCGACGATCACGGCATCACCCCCCTCGACGACCTCGATCCACAGGATCCGGCTCGCGTCGAATTGGGGCAAAAGCTCTTCTTCGACCCCGTCCTCAGCGGCCCCCAAGACGTCAACTGCGCCACCTGCCACCAGATGGATCAGGCCACAGTCGACGAATTATCACTGTCTGCTGGTACCGGCTTCACGATCGATGAACACGGTGACCGCCGCTCCGGGCCCCAGGCCTCCTTTACCACTCGCACCAGCATCGAACTTTTTAACCGCGGCCACGACGATTGGCATACCTTCCAATGGGATGGCCGTCTCCAACGCCTGGAGGACGACGACGGCCAGACCAAATTCGTCATCCATGAGCGCTCCTACCCCTACATGCCGGGCAACTATGTCCGCACCCTCGATGGCTCCGACAACCTGCTCGCTGCACAGGCCCATATGCCCGTCCACAGCCGCGATGAAATGCGGGGCTACCATGAATTCAACACCATCGACGGCTCTTCCAATACCATGGGCAGCATCGCCGACCACTACTTCGATGGGACCTGGAACCACCTCATGCGCCGCCTGCATGACATTCCTGACTATATCGACCTCTTCCACAGCGCCTACCCCGACACTGATCCCGACGATCTCAGCTTTACCCACGCCGCCAACGCTCTCGCCGCCTTTATGATCGAGGCCTTTAGCTTTAGCGACAGCCCCTTTAACCGCTTTCTCCACGGCGACGAAGACGCGCTCACAAACGCCGAGCTTCGCGGCGCCGAACTCTTTTATGGCGACGCCGGCTGCGCCTCTTGCCACGGTGACACCCTGATGACCGACCAGCAATTCTACAATATTGCGGTCCCTCCCATGACCAGCGGCCCCGAATCGCTTCAAAATATGGATCTCGGCGCTGCCCATCGCTCCCACGCCGGCAGCGAAAAGTCCTTTACTTTCCGCACCCCCCCTCTGCACAACGTCGCCCACACCGACCCTTACATGCACAACGGCGCCTATTTCACCCTCGAAGAGGTGATCCGCCACAAGGTCGATCCCCTTGACTCCCTCTGGAATTACGACCGCTCTCACCTCCCCCCTTCGATCTTCGTCCAGGTTCACACCCGCGCCGACGAGCTCCAGCGCGTCGAAGATCACCTCTCTCCCGAAGCCCTGGAGACCCCGGCATTGACCGACGAGGAGATCGACGACCTCGTCGCCTTCCTCCACGCCCTCTCCAGTCCCCAGGTCGACGAGCTCGACCAATGGGACGTTCACGAAGCTCCCAGCGGACTGCCGATGCCCGACCTCTCGGAGCCATCCCCCATCTTGGATGCCGAAAATTGAGTCCCTCTCGCCTACTCTCTCCTAAATAGGCGCATCAATGGCCCCAGCCGAAGCTTCTTGCCCTTTCGGCTGGCCGCCACGTGCCACCCCAGGGCCCACCAAAACAGCGCCGTCGCTCCCATGGCCGACAAGATCCCCAGCACCAACATCACCGGTATCCCCCGAATCACCGTGTCGTAGGGCTGCAGAAGTAGAGCCGCCACCACCGCCAGCCCGGCGGCGATCACCCCCAAAAACAAGCGCGTCCCCATCGTATTGAGGGTCTCTCCCATCTGATCCAACGACTCGTTGCGCACCGTGATCGTCAGATTGCCGCTTTCCATATCCATCAACACCTGGTCCATCTGCTGCGGGACCTTGGTGACAAAACTCGAAAACCCCACCGCCGTATTCACCGCGCTTTGCGCGATCCGCCTCGCTGAAAACCGCCGCATCGCCAGATCCCGCGCATAGGGCATCCCCACCGCCATCACGTCCAGATCGGGCTTGAGGTGCCGCATGATCCCCTCGATGGTCGCCGCCGTCTTCGCCAGCACCGCATAGTTGGGATTGAGCCGTATCTTGTGGTACTGCGCCGCGTCCATCACCTCTTGCACAAATTGACTGACATTGACCTCTTCCACCGTCGCGTCGATATACTTGCCCCGAATCCGCTCCACGTCCCCCCGAAACTCCCTCAGGTTGACCCGCCCTACCGGTTGGCCCATGTCCAACAGCGTCCGCGAAATCGCATCCACATCGCCTGCCAAAATATTTAAAATCAGCGCGATCAAATCGTCTTGCTGCGATGCCGACAGCCTCCCCATGAGCCCAAAATCAATAAAGACCAGGCTCCCATCGTCTCGCACCATGATATTGCCCGGGTGCGGATCGCCGTGGAAAAAACCGTCGTACAGCACCATCTTGACCATGGCGTCCAAGAGATTCTCCAGCACCTCTTCCGCCTCATCGGTGCCCCCTTCGATATCGGCCAGCTTGCGCTCGTCGATATACTCCATCGTCAGCACCTCGGCGGCCGTATAGTCCTCAAAGACCTTCGGTACCGACACCCCTTCCACCTCCTCGAAGTTGCCCCCAAACTCCTCGATATTCGACGCCTCCTCGCGAAAATCGAGCTCCGCCAAAATCGCTTTCTCAAATTCGCTGACGATCGCCGTCGGCGAATACAACTCCACCTCCTCGATCGTGGCCTCCAAAATCTTGGCCAGGTAGTACAAGATATCGAGATCGGAGCGGATCTTTTCCTGAATCCCCTTTCGCTGAACCTTGACGACGCACTCCTCGCCCTCCGCCGTCACCGCCTTATGAACCTGGCCGATACTCGCCGCCGCCAGGGGTTTTTCCTCGAATTCCGCAAAGCACTCCGCCACCTCTTGACCCAGACTCGCCTCGATCTGGGTGTAGACATCCTCCAGATCCATCGGCCCCACCTGGTCCTGGAGTTTCTTGAGCTCCTCCATGAACTCCCGTGGCACCAGATCGGGACGCGTCGACAACACCTGGCCCAGTTTGACAAAGGTCGGGCCCAGATCTTCGAGGACCCGTCGAAAGCGAATCGCCGCCTCCGACCGATCCTCGCCGATGAGCTCTTCTTTTTCCCCGTCTCCAGAAAACCCTCCCTCCGGCGCGGCGTCCGTCAAAAACCGGCCCAGTCCGGCCTGACGGGCCACCGCCGAGAACCCGTGCCGTGTCAACACGGTGGTGATCTTTCTCAACCGACGAATATCCTGAACTGCTGTCTTGACGGGGGAAGCCATCTTCTCTCTTCTTGGCACGAGGACAATGGATGAGCGCCAATGGCGCTCTACCCTAACAATGAACGCCCGCTGCCGGAAGGTTCCTATGGTCGATTCTCCCTTCGCTCTTCGCTGGCCTCCCTCAGAGGCCGCCGACGTTCCCGCTCACCTCTATGGCTTGTCCACCACCCGCCGCTCCGGGCTCAGCGCTCCCCCCTACGCCTCGCTCAACCTCGGCGATCATGTCGGCGATGATCCCCGCCGCGTTGAGGCCAACCGCCAGCGCCTGGCCGAGTTTTTGCCTCCCGACGTCGAGGCTCCTTCCTTTCGGTGGCTCCACCAGGTCCACGGAACCGACGTCATCGACGCCGCCGCTCACCACAAATCTAAGCCCACCGCCGATGGCGCCTTCACCACCGAAGCGGGCATCGCCTGCACCATCCTCACCGCTGATTGCCTCCCCATTTTATTCTGGAACCGCCAGGGAAGCGCCGTCGCAGCCGCCCACGCCGGCTGGCGCGGCCTCGCCGATGGCATCATCGAGGCCACCATCGACGCCATGCCATCTCCTCCCTCTTCGCTCTGCGCCTGGCTGGGACCGGCCATCGGCCCCGATGCCTTTGAGGTTGGCGCCGACGTCCTCCACGCCTTCACCACCTCCGATCCTGGAGCCACAGCTTTCTTCTCCTCGTCGCCCTCACCAGACGACCAACCCCGCTGGCTCGCCGACCTCCCGGGACTGGCCACTCGCCGCCTAAAACGTCTCGGACTCCACGCTATTTTCCAGGGATCGCGCTGCACCTTCTCCCACCCCCGCGACTTTTTCTCCTATCGCCGCGACGGCACCACGGGCCGAATGGCCACCGCCATCTGGATTCACCCCTGACAGCCCGGGCAATAGTAGCTGCTCCGTCCGCCCACCTTCGCCCTCTCTACCGCCTTTCCGCAGCACTCACAGGGCTCGCCCTCGCGACCGTAGATGGCAAAGATATTTTCCGCACCACCGCTATTTTGATAGTGAACCTCATCGCCCATCGAGGCCTCTAAAACCCCGTCAAAATAGTCTGGCAACACCTCCACAAGCCGGCTCAGCTCTCCATCATCGAGGTCCCCGATCCTCACCCTGGGCGACCACCCCAACTGCCAGAACACCTCGCTGATCGCGATATTGCCCACTCCCGCCACCACCTCCTGGTCAAGCAGCGTCGATTTCATCATCCTCCGCCCCGTCCCCGCCTGACGGATATCTTCGACGCTCAACGCCTCCGGCTCAGGCCCCATCTTCGCAAGCGATGGATAGGTCCTGCGCGGGTCCTCCTCAAACCACCGTACGCCGCCCAACCGACGCTGGTCTTTAAATACCAACCAGGAGCTCGGCCCCACCCGCCACCCCAGCCGCCGATAGTCCCCGTCTTCCAGGCGTTCACGCCTGACGATCTTACCCGTCATTCGAAAATGAAATAGCACCCATCCCTTGGTCTCCATCTCACAGATCAGGTGCTTACCCCGCCGATGAGCCGCCTTGAGCCGATCCTCAAGAGCCTCCCTCAACGCCTCGGGCCTCCCCTCCTTGAGCACCGCATCGTCTTCGATTCGAACCCGGTCTGCCCGCCGCCCCTTCCACCATACCTCCAGATTTCGCCGGACCACCTCTACTTCAGCAAGCTCCGGCATAGCTCTCCTCGTCCTCGGTAGCCATCTGCTTTAACCAGTCGCGCACCGGCTCAAAAACAACTTCTGACGCCCGCTTGGAGATAAACAGATCGGCGTGCGCATAGGGTACCTCCGGCGTGCCCACCTCCAGAATATCGATCTCGTGAGACCCGATGCTATCGAGGATCGATAGCGCCGCCTCCGGGGTAACGATCCCATCTTGGCCGGCGATCACGCATTGAATGGGCACATCCACCCCGAATAGTGCCTGGCTGACCTTTAAGCCTCCCACATTCAAATCTCTCTGCTTGATCCAGGCTGCCACGTCCTGGCTGACCCCAGGGTTGGGGTCGTCGATGGTCTTCAAAAATTGCTCGGCCCTCGACAGATCGATGATCGCCGGATTCATATATATCGACAAGATCCAGGGCTGGCACTTGATGAGAGGCATCAAAAGCGCCGCCATCTGACGCACCCCCACCACTGGTACCATCCCCACCAGCTCCGGCCACTGCGACGCCAGGCGCACCAATGGGTGGGTCCGATTCCACCGCAGAGGCCCACCGATATTGACCAACGCCCCCACCCGATGGGCTTTCGCGTCTGGGTGATGGGCCAGGTAGATATAGGCCAGCGTCGCCCCCAGGCTACATCCCACCAGATCGACCTGCCGGGCCCCTGTATCGCTTCTCTCCAGCACTGCATCGATCACCGCCGGCAGATCGTGGAGCGCCAGCTCCTCCATCCCGAAGCGGTAGCGCCCCCCCTGGCGATAGGAATCACCCTGGCCTCTGAGGTTGGCCGTCCACACCTCGAGACCGTCGCCACACAACACTTCGGCCAGCGACGGCCCCGACGGATGCTCCCGCAGCACATGGGTATTCATCCCGTAACCGGGAATCATCACCACCGGACGGCGCCCCACCGCCAGCGGCTCATCGGCCTCTGCGCAGCGCCTGATATCGAGGCTCCACCCCCCGGAACTCTCTACCCACTGCTGGCCTACACGCATCGGCACTGCTCCTGACTCATGTCTCTTCCTCATCGATATCGCTGACATCTTGGCGCAGCTTGTCGAGCACCGACTCGTCCTGGAGCGTCGAGGTGTCGCCGCTCTCTCGACCGGCCGCCACGTCGGCCAGCAACCGACGCATGATCTTGCCGCTTCGCGTCTTGGGCAGCGAGTCCGTAAACTTGATCTCCGAGGGCTTGGCAATGGAGCCGATCTCCTCGGCCACATGCGCGCGCAGCTCTTCCACCAGATCGTCGGAGGGATCGCCGTCTTCCAGGGTCACAAATGCCACGATCGCCTGACCTTTGATCTCGTCCGGTCGCGGCACCACCGCGGCCTCCGTGACCTTCGGATGGCTGACCACGGCACTCTCGATCTCCATCGTCCCCAGGCGATGGCCCGACACATTGATCACATCGTCGATGCGACCCATGATCCAGAAATACCCATCTTCATCGCATTTGGCCCCATCTCCCGCAAAATAGATGCCTTCGTAGCGCCCAAAGTAGGCCTCCTTGAAGCGCTCTTCATCATTGTAGACCGTGCGCAGCATGCCCGGCCACGGCTTCTTGATCACCAAAAACCCACCTTCGTTGGCGCCGACCTCATTGCCCTCCTTGTCCACGATCGCTGCATCGATGCCCGGCAAGGGCTTCGTGGCGCTTCCCGGCTTGGTTTCCGTCGCTCCCGGAATCGGCGAGATCAACACCCCGCCGGTCTCCGTTTGCCACCAGGTATCCACGATCGGGCACTCCCCACCGCCCACGACCTCGCGATACCACATCCAGGCTTTCGGATTGATGGGCTCTCCCACCGTTCCCAGCAGGCGCAAACTCGATAGATCGTGGCGATCCACCCACTCCTTGCCCCATTTCATAAACGCTCGGATCGCCGTCGGTGCCGTATAAAATGTATTGACTTGATGGCGCTCCACGATATCCCAGAACCGATCCGGTTGCGGATAATTTGGCGCCCCTTCATACATCACCGATGTCGCTCCATTTTGGAGCGGCCCGTACACGATATAGCTGTGGCCCGTGATCCACCCGATGTCGGCGGTACACCAATAGGTATCTTCGTCTTTGAGATCGAAGATCCACTTCGACGTCAACTTCGTCCACAGAGCATAGCCCGCCGTGGTGTGAACCACCCCTTTGGGCGTCCCCGTCGTCCCCGACGTGTACAGAATAAAGAGGGGATGCTCCGAATCCAGCGATGGCGCCTCGTGGTTCGTGGACTCTCCGGCGATGGCGTCGTGCCACCACACATCGCGCTCCTCAAACCACTCCACCGAATTATAGGTGCGCTGATAGACCACCACTCGCTCCACGGAGGCGCAGCCGTCGGTCATCGCCTCGTCGACCTTCTCCTTGAGCGGCAGCACATCGCCGCGCCGATAGCCTCCATCGGCCGTCAGCACCACTTTCGCCTGTGCATCCTCCACCCGATCCTGGATCGCCGACGCCGAAAAGCCGCCGAAGATCACGCTGTGAGGCGCCCCGATCCGAGCACACGCCAACACGGCTATCGCCAATTCTGGCACCATCGGCATATAGATCGCTACCCGGTCGCCGGCTTCCACGCCCATGCGCTCCAGAGCATTGGCAAATCGGCACACTTCCCCGTGCAATTGCTGGTACGTCAGGGTTCGCTGATCACCGGGCTCTCCTTCCCAGATCAGGGCCGCCTTATTCTTTCGCGGACCCTCCAGGTGGCGATCCAAGCACTGCACGCTCATATTGAGCTTGCCCCCTTCAAACCACTTCGCAAACGGCGGATCCCAGTCAAGAGTGGTCTCAAACTCCTTGTCCCAGCTCAGCTCCTGGCGCGCCAGCCGCGACCAAAAGGCCTCCGGATCCTCGTTGGCCTCCTGTCTCAGCGCCTCCAACGACGCCTTGTTGAGATGGGCTTGCTCCGCAAACTCTGCCGGCGGTTCAAAACGTCGCTTTTCTTCGAGCACACTCTCAATATCAGACATCCTTTGACCTCCTGGTCGGTTTTGGCGTTCGGGTTGGCTTGTCCTCGCGATCCCCCCGTGGGGTCCCGGTTTTACGTCCATTTTGCTGCCCCATTTATACCGCAGGGCCCCCGCCCTTGGCCAGCCCTCGCGCAATTTGCCTTTTGGCCTCATTGTGCCTATAATTGTTCTCTGATTGCCACGGTGACCTCTTCGCCCCGCGATACCCCTCATCTCTCGGGTCGATCCCGCCCTTTTTTTCTCCGGTGGGAATGGACGCACCGCCATCGACGTTCCTTAGAACGGTACAGGTCCTGCGATGACGACATGCGATGGAACAATGACCTACGAAGAATTCGAGTGGCATATTCTCCGGCTGGTTTACGAAGAGGGGCTCGACCGGCTTGAACCCTCCTACCTGGCTTACGCCCTGGGTCTGACCCACGACCAGGTCACCTCCTTTTTGGACCAGGCCGCCCAGAGCGGCCTCGTGGAGTTGGACGTCCTCAATGACGGACGTCTCGAATACACCCTCCCCGGTCTCGACCGCACCGACGACCTTCCCGCCCCTATCTGGAAGGAAATCGAGGAGCGCTTTGATCTGGACGCCGACCAGCGCCCCGAGGAATTGAGCGACCCCGCTCCTCGAAGCGCGGCCGCCGATCCGGCGCCCCCGGAGCCCCCGGCCGAGCCCGATGGCTCTACCGACCAGCTTCCGGCCACCGTTGACCCCAACCCCCGGCCCGACCCTCAGGCCCTCAAGCGCCTTCGGGTCGCCCAGCACCCCCATCTTCCCTCGTCGCTGCGCCGTCATATCGAGGACCGCTACGGCCCCCGCGACCAGCAGATGGTCCCTTTTTCTGGCCAATCCCCCATCGTCGGTACTGGCGCCTCCGTCGATGACCCCACTTCCCGAGCCATGGTCGCCCTCGACAACGACGAGCACTTTCCCTTTCGTATCGAGGCCAATGACGACACCTATTGTGACCCCACTCAGACCGTCTTCATGCGACAGATCCGGGTCCACGGCGTCGACAGCGAAGAGGCCCTTCGCCATCACGTCCAGCGCCTCTTCGAATCCTTCGGCTACCGTATCGTCCAGGCCGAGAACAAACGGCTTCGCTTTGAGCGCGGCTCCGTCACCTTTATCCTCGCTCTCGTGCCCCTCTTTGTCCTCGTCTTGCCCCTTTTCGTCTACCTCTTTCTCTATTGCATGGGCCGCTCCACCATCCATCAGGAGCCCGTGGAACTGGACGTCCAATTCCGACGCCTCGTCGAAGATGACGAGCCGGTCTACGAGATCGACCTTACCTTCATCGGCCTTCACGGCGTCGTCCTGGGGGCCGCTGACCAACGCGTCCTCAACCAGGAAATCGACACCCTGCGCGACGAATTGCGCTGGTCGCTCAGCCCCGGCTAAAACCAATTTCTGATTTTCATCGTTGACCGACTCGGCGTCCCTCGCGGGCACCGCGTCGGGCTCGTGCGTCTTAGAGACCCACGAGTTTGCTTACACCCTCACCTACCGCATAAAGGACCCCATGTCTGAACTTTACGACTTCAGCGTCGAAGCCATGACCGAGCCCATCGAGCGCCTCTTCGAGCGGGAATTCCCCACCGAATACGGCATCTTTGTCCCCCAGGCACGGCTCGTCGACGCCAAGGAAAACACCACCGACATCGATCTTCTCTATGTCGCTGGAAGCTCCAAAAACCTGCACGCCATCAAGATTTTGCCCACCTACGACAAATGCCTCTTCAGCGTCGATGAGGGCATCCACAGCATGAGCCAGGCCAAGGGCAACCTTCTCTGGATCGGCCTTCCCCTCGACGAATTTCGCGAGGGCGAAGCGGAGTACAACGACATCGTCGCCGAGACCTGCGAGGAACGCGGCGTCGGCATTCTCACCGTCCAACCCCGCGGCCGCGGCCTCTCCGCCAAGATCATCTCGCGCCCCGTCGAAGAAGAAGGCGACTTCCTCGACTACTACGATGGACTTCGCGAGGAATGGAAGTCCGTCAAGGACCGCAACATGGCCATGGACGGTTACGAAATCGTCGACTATTACAGCCGCTAGACTGCCCTTAATTCCTCAATGGAACGTGTCTTTACCCCGATTAAAGGCGGTCGCATCTTCGGCGACCGCCTTTTTTCTCAGGATCTGCGATGGGCAATGACCCCAATAGCCCTCACCTTCGCTTCATGAATGAGCTACGCGCCTTACTTCGCGCACCCTATGCCCTCATTCATATCGAAACCCACGAGGAAGCCCGCGCCGTCGACCTCCTCAAGCGCCTGGCCACCCGACTCGACCAACCCCTCTGGGAGTGGTCTTTGACCAGGGGCTTTGAATCCGACGATACCTCCACGCCCCCCAACGAACCCCATAAACTCATCGACGCCTTCCAGCAGGTCGAGGCCATCGACTCCGAGGGGATCATTGTCTTTAAGGACGCCGGCCACCTCTTGGAATCCCCCCTGCTTCGCCGCCGCCTGCGCGAAACCGAGGCCCATTGCGCCTCCAACTCCAAGACCCTCGTCTTCATCGGTCCCCAGACCATCGACTACCCCGAGTTCTCAAAGGATCTCACCCCCCTGTCGATGCCTCTTCCCGACCGCACCATCATCCGCCGCCAGTACGAGGCCGTCTTTCCCCCCCAGTCCTTTCCCGATCTGCCCCACGAAAACCTCGTCGGCGGCGCCATGGGCCTGACCCTTCGCGAAGCCCACCGCGCCTTTCACCGCGTTCGCCACCAACTTCTGGAGGCCCGCGACCAGGACCAGCCCTTCGACGTCGAGGAGGCCATCCTCGAGGAAAAGCAACGCCTCGTCGGTCGCAGCAAAGTCCTTGAATTCCACCCTCTGGCCGCCGGATTGGACTCCGTGGGCGGGCTCGACGCCCTCAAAGAATGGCTTCACCGCCGCCACCGCGCCTTCAGCGACAAGGCCCGCCAATTCGGCCTCCCCACCCCCAAGGGCATCCTCCTCATCGGGGTCCAGGGGTGTGGTAAAAGCCTCACCGCCAAGGTCGTCGGCCGCCACTGGGGCCTGCCTCTGCTGCGCCTGGACATGGGACGCGTCTTCGATGGTCAGCGATCCCCTGAGGAAGCCCTTCGCTCCGCCCTCAAGACCTGCGACGCCCTCGCCCCCTGCGTTCTCTGGATCGACGAGATCGAAAAGGGCTTCGCCTCCGGCTCCGGCGACGACGGCCGCGCCAGCCGCGTCCTGGGCTCTCTTTTAACCTGGCAACAGGAAAAGACCGCCCCCGTCTTCGTCGTCGCCACCGCCAACGAGGTCCAGTCCCTTCCCCCGGAGCTCCTCCGCAAGGGACGCTTCGACGAGAGCTTCTTTGTCGACCTGCCTCAGCTCCACGAGCGACGCCAGATCCTTCGAATCCACCTCCGGCGCCGCGACGTCCACATCGACGACGACACCCTCGCCGAACTCGCCGAGCTTTGCGAGTACTTCTCCGGTGCCGAATTGGAACAGATCGTCATCAGCGCCATGTACGCCGCCTTCGCCGAAGATCGCTCCCTGGAGACCGACGACCTCTTTTACGCCGCCCGCGACACCGTCCCCCTCTACCGAACCTATGAAGAGATGATCAAAAAGCTCCGCGAATGGGCCCACGAGCGCGCCCGACCGGCCTCTCGACAGCGTCGCGTCATCGACTTTTTCGAGCGCTCTTGAGCCTTGAGCTGGATCTTTTTTCCCTTGCCCATGAATCTTTTGGGGCCTTGTCCCGTTATCATTGCTGTGGCAACCATGAGTCGCCTTGGCCACTTCGCGAGCATATTTTAGCCATACGTTGATTGAGTCCTCATGAATTCTGATCCCCGCCAACATCGCTGGGTCCCGGTCCTACTGACCGCCTTCGCCATATTGGCCCTTGGCGCATCGGCCGTAATCCTCTTTAGTTCCATGGATTCCGGCCACCATGACGACGCCGATCAACTCCCTGATTTTCACTCCTTTTCGGCCTCCAAGGCCGACGCTGACGCCCCTGCCGACATCGCTGTCGACGATCTGATCGCCCTCGAGGATCTCGAGGCCTGGCGCTATATCGACTGGCAACACCTCGCTCGTGATGAGCAATGGGAGCCCCTGGAGCCCACCGATACAGACCCGCAACCAGAACCAGAGCCGGACCCCGAGCCCTCCATCGACGAAGCCACGGCATCGCAATCTCCCGACCCTCCCGTTGAACCCGCCGGCTCCCGCCAGCAGCGCCTGCGCGACGGACGCATCGTGATCATCACGAATTTCACCCGCGCCGACGTACTCGTTAACGGCGAGCCCTACCCCGCCTACTCCGACCAGGGCACCAACGACGGCATCGCCGTCACCCCCAACGAATCCCACGAGATCTACGTCGAATTTGACGGCAACTCGCGCATCTACGAGGTCGAGGTCCGGCCCGGCGAGCGACGACTGATGATGATCGAGCTCACCGGCATGGGCGAGTCTCGCGCCGAACGACCCGAGCCCCGCACCCCGCGCCGAATGGAGGAACGCGTTGACGATGAAGACGATGACGACGCCGACGGCGAGGGCCGCATCACCGTCTACTCCCGGCCCCGCGGCGACATCTTCGTCGACGGCCAGGAGATGGATGAGCAAACCCCGGGCACCGTCGACGTCGAGGCTGGCCGTCGCGAAGTCCAGGTCGAATACAGCGGTGGCGAAATGTCGGAGACCAAGACGGTCCGTGTCCGAGAGGGCTCCCGGGTCAAGCTGTTCTTCCGACAGGAAGATGAATAACCCGGGATAGCCACCTTGAAATCCCCATCGCCGTGTCGTCATTCTTCGACTCATCACTTTCTTCCTGATGTGGTCGAGCCTACGATGCGCACCGCTTCTATACTCGCCTTTGTTGGCCTCCTCTGCGCATTGGTCCTCTCGCCGCGTCTGGCCACCGCCGGGGACGCTCCCATGACCGACCTTCCCTCCGACCGCCACACCACACCCGCCATGGGTGTCCTCCTCGGCTGGTCCGCCCTCAATATGACCACCGGCGCCATCGGCCGTGCCCGACACGACGGTAGAAAGGGCTACTATCACGAGATGAACCTCGCCTGGAATGTGGTCAACGCCGCCATCGGCGCCGCCGGACTCCTCCAGGCCCGCCGCCAGGAAGCCCCCTCCGACCCTCAATCCGCGCTTCGCTCCAGCCATGGACGCGAAAAGCTATTCCTCGTCAACCTGGGCCTCAACGTCGCCTACGTCGCCACTGGCTTCGCCCTGCGCGAGCGCGGGCAGCGCCTCGACGACGAGCGCCTCCAGGGCTACGGTCCCTCCTTGATGCTCCAGGGCGCCTTCCTCTTTGGCTTCGACGCTACCCTCTACGTCCTTCAACGCCGCCACACCCGCACCATCGACGAGCGCATCCCCCCCTCGGAACCCGACGACGATTAGTAACGCCCGCGGCTCCTCTCTTTGGCCGGTAATATTTCCAGGCAGGTCGTCCACCATCCGCTCAATATGGTCTCTTGGAACTCCTCGGGGAGCCCCTCCTCCTCCATCTCACGGGCCAGGCGCTCGTGGTCGTAGTCCACCGACACAGCCTGCACCTCCACCCGCTCTTCGTCGACCTCCACCAACATATAATCCACGTCCCGGCGTCCATCGTTGGCCGGTCTCCCAATCGCCCCCACGTTGACCACCTGACGTCCATCATCGAGCACGCGCTTCCAGGGGATCCCCGTATGCGTCACCATCAGTAGATCCGCCTCAAAGCTATCCAGGAGATACTTCAAAAAGGCATCCGAACAGGTCGACTCCCACAAAAACTCATTGACCTTTCGCGGCGACCCGTGGGCCATCACCACTGACTGGCCTCCCCATAGGCATCGAAAACCCACCGGCAGATCCCTGAGCCAGTCCTTATGCTCCGGCGAGGTCTTCGACAGCGTATAGTCGTAACTGACCTGGGCGAAGTGGTTGTCCCTCGGATCCGTATACCCGCAGGCGCAATCATCGAGGCGATGACCGATGGAGTGGTCGTAATTGCCCTGCATCACCGATAGATCCGCCTGTTCGCGAAGAAGCGGAAAGACCCTGTCCGGGTGGGGCCCAAAGCCCCCCATATCGCCCAGGCAATAGATATGATCCACGCCTCGACCGCGGGCATCCCTGAGCGTCTGCTCCAGGCTCAGATAATTGTTATAGACCCCTCCAAACACCGCGAATCGCCCCTTCGGCGACTCTCCCTGATCGACGTAGTCCTTCAGGTCCGGCATGTCACTCCTTCCACAAAGCAGGTGTAGCAGGCGGGGTGATCGAGCTCGATGGGCTTGAGCGCGTCGTCCAGGCTATCGCCCATCCGCGCATCCGCTTCCTCGATCAAGATCGGGCAGGGATAGGCCCCTTTCGCCGTCACCATACGGCAACTGCTGCACTGGAGGCTGGCTCGCGCCTCGGCGTCGAGATCCCCTTTTTGAAGCCGCTCATACTCTCGATACCCCTCATCGCGCCGCTCCTCGCGGCCAATCTTGAAGGGCGCCAAAAACTTGAGCCGCGGCTGCTCAATTCCCCGTCCACTCAACAGGTCAAAGAAGCGCTGCCGTCCCTCGGTCCCCCCCAATTCCGCGTGGCACGTAGTCACCGTGATCACCGGATTGATCCCCGCCTCCACCAGCCGATCGACGCCTCCCAGAATCTTCTCAAATGTCCCCCGTCCCCGAATGGCGTCGTTTTCCGAGGCCGTCGTCCCATCCATCGACACCCGCAGATCTAAGCTGTAGCGGCTCTCCCTAAAGCGCTCGCCCAGCCAGGTCGCCATCTCCTCATCGATCAGAATACCATTGGTGAGCACCGTCAGCGGCCCCTCCGCCAGCGCTCGATCGATCAACGCCTCGATCTCCGGGTGCATGAAGGGCTCACCGCCCGTGAAATAAAACTCCTTGACCCCTTCTTGAACCGCTCGCTCAATGGCGTCCTCGACCTGCTCCATGGTCATCATCTGGTGATTATCATTTTTGGGACCACAGGAGATAAAGCAGTGCAAACAGGCCAGGTTACAGAGGGTGCCCGTCACCTGTAGCCACAGCGTATCCAGGTGATCGAGGTCCAGCGTCGGCGCCTCCTTAAGCGCCGGATCGCTTGCCACCTTCGACCTGGCTCGATCCACTAACTCTCGAGCACTCAATAATCCCATTACCTCTCCTCACTTCCGTCGATCCGATACTGGCCTCGTCATCTCTTCCTTCAATTCTAAGGACGCGCGCCGCGTTGACGAGTTTCAACTTGCCTTCTCCTGGCTGGTCCCCATGCTTTTAAGGGTACGCAGTCCGCAGTCAAATACAGGGGTCCGATCGTGGTGATGTCCACGACCGACGAATGCCGGGAATACTCTTCCCCTCACGTCGACTTGGAGAATTGGGCCCTTTATGGAATGGTTCAAAAACTTGGGTCTCTGCTGGTTTGCCCCTATAGTGGCAGTGATTCTTGGGGCTTAGCCCGGATTATTCATGAGACGTCGTGACGAGGCAACATCAGAGTTGAGAGACCAAAATCGAGCCCCACAGGCGGTGCAGAGCATCGTCGCGGAGTGAGATGACGGGATCTCGTCCCTGATGAGCCGCAGTAGACGAGTCGTGAATCCTCCGGGTTAGACTTGGTCTCAGACCCTGACGGGGCTCCTCCGCCCCACGCCCACGGTGCGCTTTTTATGATAAAGACAACGCCACACCTGCCCGCGCTCAGCGCTCTCGCCCTCACTGTCGTCATCCTCGGTGGCGCCACTCCGGCCTTGGCCGACGACGCTGCCGACCTCGGTGAGCCCAGCGACGCCGTTGATCAGGCTGTCGACGAGGCCGTCGAACTCAGCGACGCCTCCCTGCGCGGCGGCGAGATCAGCGACATCATCGACCGCGCTCATCGCGCCGCCTCCCTTCAAGCCGACGTCGAGATCACCGCCCTCGGCGACGCCCCTACCCCTTTGGACACTTCCTCGAACGTCCTCGACCCGGCGCGCATGGAACGACTGCGCACCTACTTCGATCTCTTCTCCGACGATATCGGCGACGACGACGCCCCTCGCCCGCTGCTCCGACTCCGCGAGGTCAGCCAACACCTCTCCCAGGCCGACCAGGCTCACCTGCCCCTTCGCCCCTATATCCCGCACCCCGAGTGGCGCGACGCCATGGCACTGGTCGAGGACGACGAATGCGATGAGGCCCTGGACTTGGCCACCGAGCTCCTCGGCCCACCGGACGTTCACGCCAACGGCGAACCCGGTGTCGCCTATGGCTTTGCTCGCATGCAGCTTTGCTCCGAGGACTCCTCGACGCGTCGCGGTGGCCGTCAGACCATGGAGGAGCTCGCCGACCTCGACGACACCATCGGCGATCTCGCCCGCCTCTCCCTCGGCCGCTCAACTCGCCACTCCGCCTCCGACGACGCCGTGGGCATCCAGGGCTTTATCCGACAGGCCCGCCAGGTCGCCGACGACGAGGGGCTCGACGCCGCCCTCGACATGCTTCGCGACTTTCGCGCCGACCTCTCCGGCGGCTGGAATCGCCATCAGATCCGCTTTGCGGAAGCCGAGCTTCTTGAAGACGCCGGCCTCGACGAAAAAGCGGCCATGGCTTATCGGGCCATCTACCGCAAGACCAGCTCCTGGCAGAGCAGCGACCGCATCGCCTCCCGCATCGAGAACGCCGAGGACCGCCTCGGCCAGACCATCATCACCTTTGGTGATCGCGTCGACCGAATGCGGGCCCTCATCGCTCGCGGCCGCTTTCGACAGGCCCACCAGGTTAGCCGCGACAACGTCCAACATCGCGGCGCCAGCGGCCAGGAAGTCGTCGGCTGGACCCGCTATCGACAGGCCCTCCAAAACGAGCGCAACCGCAACCGCGAACGGGCCGCCGCCCAATTCAACGAGGCCAATAACCTCATCGAAGACGATGAGGTCCGCCCTCGGATGTACTTCGGGTGGGCCCGCGCCCTGCGCCGTACTGGCGACGATGAAAAGGCCATCGAGCTCTACCACCGCATCTGCGACGAATACCCTCGCCAACACCTCTGCCCCCAGGGCCTCTACGAGGCGGCGCGCCTCCATCAATACCGCAATCGCCACGACGAGGCCCGCGAGCTCTTCGAGCATGTCGTCAGCTACTATCCCTTTCACGACGCCGTCCCCGACTCTCTGTGGCGCTACTCTCTTAGCGCCTACCTTCAGGACGACTTCGACGCCGCCCTTACCCCGCTGCACAAGATCGTCAAATTCCACGGCGACCACCAGGACGAATCCGAGCTCTCCACTGGCCTCCGCGCCCGCTACTGGATCGGCGTCAATCACCTCCAGCTCGGCGAGCTCGACGACGCCCGTCACTGGCTCCAGTCCACCATCCACCACGGCCCACTGACCTGGTACGGCCAGCTCGCCGTCAGCCGCCTCGAACAGGCCGACCTCAGCGCCGACATCCCTCGTCCCACCGCTCAACTCAACGAACACGAGATCGGCGACTTCTCCACCCTCCGCGTCCCCAATCATCCCCGCCTGGTCCACGCCGCTGAGTTGACTCGCGTCGGCCTCTACAAAGAGGCCCTCCAAAAGGTCCGCAACCACGAGGGCGTCTACCCCTCGCCGGAACGCCTCGTCCCCTTTCGCGCCGCCCTTCACCTCGCGATCGACGAGCCCAATTGGACGCACTGGATCATGAAATCCGAGATCGACGAGCGTGGCCCCACCCATCGCACCCTCCGCGATTGGGGCTTTGCCTTTCCCCTCAATTATTTTGACCTCTCCCACCGATACGGCGAGGAATTTGACGTCTCTCCCTTTTTGGTCCAGGCCATCATGCGCCAGGAAAGTGGCTTTCGCCCCACCGTCAGCAGTCCCGCTGGCGCCATGGGGCTGATGCAATTGATGCCCGGCACCGCTCGCTACACCGAGCGCACCTTCTTCGACGAGAGCAGCCTGACACGCAACCAGATCCTTGACGAAGAGACCAACGTCCGCCTGGGCTCCATGTATATCCGCATCCACATCGCCCACGCCTCCGACCACGTGCCCATCGCCCTCGCCGGCTACAACGCCGGACCCGCCCCCATGCGTTCCTGGATCGAGCGCTTTGGCGACCGCGACATCGACGCCTGGGTGGAATCCATCACCTACGCTGAGACCCGCGGCTACGTTCGCAAGGTCATGACCAGCTACATCACCTATCACGGCCTCTACGGCGACGGCGACTTTCCCCGCATCGACCTCGAATTGCCCGACTCCCTGCGCACCTGGGGTGAGCTTCCCGAGGCCGACGACATCGACCAATCGGAACCGATCTCCTGGCTCTCCTCGGACACCCTCTACCCATGAAATCACGCATTCGCGCCGTCCTCTCCGATCTGCTCAACCCCGACCTCGCCCGCCAGGCCCGGCTCACCTGCCTGGGCGGCCATGCCTCACTTCGCATCTACTGGCGCATCCACCTCCCCGCTCAAACGGAGCACCCCTATCCGCGCCATGAACAAACCCTGATGGCCATGGTCTTTCCCGAGGACCGTGATCCCACCGAAAGTGCTGAAGCCACCGACGCCAAGGCGGCCTCCGACACCCTGCCCTTCGCCGACGTTCAGCGCTTCCTCCAGCGCCTCGGCGTTCCCGTCCCCGACATCGACCGCATCGATCTCGATCGCGGCGTCCTCCTCCTCGAGGACCTCGGCGATCGCTGCTTTGAAGACGCCGTCCTCGACGCCTCGTCGCCCGACGCCATCACCGACCTCTACCAGCAGGCCCTGGACCGCCTCATCGGCCTCCAGGCCTCCCTTCACCACCGCGACGACCCGCCCCAGACCATCGCTCTCCAGCGCCACTTCGACGCCTCGCTTCTGCAGTGGGAATTCGATCACTACCTGGAGTGGGGCCTCCAGGCTCGCCTCGAACTCGACGACGAATCTTGGCAGGCCTGTCAGCGCCAATTCCAACCCATCAAAAAGCGCCTCGTCGACGCCCTCTCCGACCTCCCTCAAACCCTGGTGCTTCGCGACTTCCAGTCGCGCACTATCATGCACAAAAACGACCAGTGGGTGCTCAGCGACTTTCAGGATGCTCTGGTCGGCCCCTGCATCTACGACGTCGTCGCCCTCCTCCGTGACTCCTACATTGAATTGCCCCACGCCCAGGCCGACGCCCTCGTCCACTACTACGCCGACGCTGGCCGCCACGCCGACCTGCCCTGGTGCCTAGAGACAAAGGCCGTCCGCCAGGCCTTCTACCTCCAGACCGTCCAGCGTAAACTCAAGGACGCCGGTCGCTTCATCAATATCGATCGCGTCAAAAACAACCCCGACTTCCTCCCCTATTACGACGCCTCCATCGGCTACGTGCGCCACGCCGTCGAACAACTCCAGGGCTTTGACGACCTTCACGAAGCCCTCCACACCTGGGAGAGCGCCTGGTGACCCATAGCCCGGATTAGACCCTCCCATTCAGTTATGCACTGATCTTTTGCGGCTCCTCTGCTATAGCTGACCCGAATATTTCCACTTTTTTCTTTATGACTGCGAGCCTGCATCATGACTGAGATTTCCACCAAACCCGCCAGCGGTATGCGCGACTTCCTGCCCCAGGAGGCCTCGCGCCGAAAGCGCGTCTTCCAACTCATCGAAGACGTCTATCAGCAATACGGCTTCGCTCCCCTGGAAACCCCCTCCGTGGAACGCCTTAGCACCCTCCTCGGCAAATACGGCGACGAAGGCGACCAACTGCTTTTCAAAATCATGAAGCGCGGCCAGAAATTTGAGCGCGCCATCGCCCTCGACGACCCCCAGGAAACCGACGTCGGCGACATGGGCCTTCGCTACGATCTCACCGTCCCCCTGGCCCGCATTGTCGCCGAATATCAAAACGACCTGCCCCGCTTCTTTAAGCGCTACCAGATCGCCCCCGTCTGGCGCGCCGATCGCCCCCAACACGGCCGCTATCGCGAATTCTACCAATGCGACGTCGACGTCGTGGGCACCGACTCCATGACCGCCGAAGCAGAGGTCTGCGCCGCCCTCTCCGAGGTCCTCAACCGCCTCGAATTCGGCGACTTTCGTATCCACTTCAACCACCGGGAATTACTCCGCGCCATCATGGCCACCGCCGGTGTTCCGGAGTCCAAGCGCCCCGGCGCCCTGATCTCCATCGACAAGCTCGACAAGATCGGTCGCAACGAGGTCATGCGTGAACTGCGCGACGAACGCGGCATCGACGCCGACGTCATCGACAACCTCCTTCCCCTCCTCGGCGATCTGCCAGGCGCTGACATTCACAACGACCAGACCCTCAGCCGCCTTCGCACCGCCATCGCCGACCATCCCGAAGGCATCGCCGCCCTCGACGACCTGGCGCAAATCCTTCGCCTCAGCGAGGGCGGCGCCGCCGAAAGCCACCTCGTCGTCGACCCCTACCTGGCCCGCGGCCTCGCCTACTACACGGGACCGATCTTCGAGATCCGCGCCGAGGGCTTCTCCGGAAGCATCGGCGGCGGCGGTCGATACGACGACCTCATCAGCATCTTCGGGGGCCAACCCCAGCCCGCATGCGGCTTCTCCCTGGGCATCGAGCGCATCCTCCTCATCATGGAAGAGCGCGGCGACTTCGACGATGAACCCTCCGACGTCGACGTCCTCGTCACCCTCTGGAACGACGAGTTGACCCCCAATAGCATCGCTCTGGCCCGGGACCTTCGCGCCCAGGGCTTTTGCGTCGACCTCTACCCCGACACCGATCGCTACGGCAAACAATTCAAATACGCCGACGAGCGCAACATCCCCTTCGTCGCCATCCTCGCCCCTGACGAGGTCAAAGACGGCGTCGTCGCCCTCAAGGACATGAAGTCCGGCGACCAGGAGACCATCGCCCAGGGCGATGCCGCTGACTGGCTCCGCGAGCACCGATCATGACCGATATCGACGGCCTCGACCTCTCTCCTCACTGGAGTCTGGACGCCCACGTCACTTACCTTAACCACGGTGCGTTCGGCGCCGTGCCCCGGCGCATCCAGCTCCACCAGCAGGGCCTGCGCGAGCGCATCGAAAAGCAGCCCGTCCGTTTTTTCGGAACCTCACTCCAGGGCCTTCTCGACCGCGCTCGCGCCGAATTGGCGGCCTTTCTCAACACCTCCACCTCCAACCTTGCCTTTTTGACCAACACCACCGAGGGGGTCAACGCCGTCTTGCGATCCATCGATCTCGAGCCCGGCGACGAAATCCTGGTCACTGACCACACCTATCAGGCCTGCCTCAATGCCTGCCATTTTATCGCTCGCCGAAATCAGGCCACGGTGCGCACCGTCAAACTCCCCCTGCCCATCGACGATCCCCACCAGGTCACCGACGCCATCGTCGACGCCGTCACTCCCAATACACGCCTCGCCCTCCTCGATCACATCACCGCCTTTACGGCCATCGAGCTCCCCGTCGCCACCCTCATTGACGCCCTCAAAGAGCGCGGCGTCCAAACCCTCATCGACGGCGCTCACGCCCCTGGTGTCCTCGACCTCGACCTCGACGCCCTCGACCCCACCTACTACGTGGGCAACGCCCACAAATGGCTCTGCGCCCCTCGAGGCGCCGCCTTCCTACGCGTGACCGACGACCACCTCGCCACCACGCGCCCCCTGGCCATTAGCCACGGTGCCTCTCGTGACACCGACCAGCGCTCGCGCTTTCACCTCGAATTCGACTGGACCGGCACCGCCGATCGCACCCCCTGGCTGTGCATCCCCGAACTTCTCCAGTTCTTGCCCTCCCTCGTCCCTGGCGGCTGGCCCACCATCTATCAGCGCAACCACGACCTCGCCATCGACGCTCGCCAGCGCCTCCTCGATCTCCTCGACGCAGAGCCCCTTTGCCCCGACTCCATGATCGGATCCGCCGTCGCCGTCGACCTCCCGATCACCGATCGCCCTCTGCCCAGCCCCCCTCACGACCCCGATCCCCTCCAGCAGCGCCTCTCCCATCACCATGGCATCATCGTCCCCATCTTCTGCCCGCTCGAGCCCAAGCGCCGCCTCCTCCGCGTCAGCACCCACCTCTACAACCGACCTCACCACATCGACCAACTCCTCGACGCCCTCGACCAGGAACTCGATCTGTGACCCGATCCTCTCCCCTTTTAGCTCCACCCCCCTTGACGCTTTGGGCCACCCCCTGTATGGCTAGCTCCCCTTTGGTGGATGCGTCCTCTCGTCATTCGAGCCTCGAGAGGCCGACAACGACCTGCCAAGGGACTAAGGAATACGCGCTCGAAGCGGTCCGTTACTGGCTTTAGCTTCGCCTCTTCGTAGGCAGCTGCCCGACCCTTCGATTCGATCATATTGGATAGCTACGCAGGAGAATCATCATGCACGCTGTGATCCGTACGGGCGGCAAACAGTATCGCGTCCAACCGGGCGACGAATTTAATATCGAGAAACTCGGCGACGTCGAAAATGGCGAGACCATTGAGTTTGATGACGTCCTCGCCGTTGGTAGCGGCGACGACCTTGTCGTTGGCAAACCGGTGGTCGACGGGGCCACCGTCTCCGCCGACGTGGTCATCGCCGAAGGTCGTGGACCCAAGATTGTGGTGTTCAAAAAGAAGCGCCGCAAGCGCTATCGCCGCAAGCAGGGCCACCGCCAACCTTTTACTCGCATCAAGATTAAGGACGTCAACGTCGACTGATCCTCTGGGATCGGTCCCCCGCGTTGACTCCTCGCAAGGAGGCCTCTCATGGCATCTAAAAAGGGACAAGGAAGTACTCGGAACGGGCGCGATTCAAACGCCCAGCGCCGCGGCGTGAAAAAATTCGGTGGCGAACGCGTTCGCCCCGGAAATATCATCGTCCGCCAGGTGGGCACCACCTTTCACCCCGGCCGCAACGTCGGCTGTGGCAAGGACTACACCCTCTTTGCCAAAAAAGAGGGCGTCGTCAAATTTGAGACCCGCGCTGGCAAGCGCAGATATGTCTCCGTCTACCCCACCGGTGACGCCGCTGCGGAATAAACCCTATTTCGCAACCACAGAGCCCCTGACGCCTCTTTCGTAGGTGCCAGGGGCTTTGCTATTTCTTCACTCAGGAGCCACCCATGTCCATGTTCGCCGATGAAGCTAAACTCGAGGTCATTGCAGGCCGTGGCGGTGACGGTGCCGTCGCCTTTCGTCGCGAGTCCATGGTCGCCCGTGGCGGCCCCAGCGGTGGCGACGGCGGTCGCGGCGGCGACGTCATCGTCGAGGCCACCCACAACGCCAACACCCTCTACGACTACCGCCACCAAAAGCGCATCAAGGCCGAAAACGGGCGCCCCGGTGGCAGTAAACAAAAGACGGGACGCGACGGTGAATCCAAGACCCTCAAGGTCCCCGTCGGCACCCTGATCCGCGACGCCGACTCCGGCGAGATCATCGCCGACCTCACCGAATCCGGCCAGCGCGTCGTCATCGCCAACGGGGGTGCCGGCGGCAAGGGCAACACCCGCTTTAAGAGCTCCACCAACCGCGCTCCCCGACGTTCCACCCCCGGCAAAGAGGGCGAGGAGTACACCCTGGAATTGGAGCTCAAGCTCATCGCCGATGTCGGCCTCGTCGGATATCCCTCCGTCGGAAAATCCACCCTCATCGCCAAGATATCCTCCGCCAGACCCAAGACCGGCGCCTACCACTTCACCACCCTCACTCCCAACCTGGGCGTCGTGAAGTGGAAGGGCTCCACGCCCTTTGTCGTCGCCGACATCCCCGGCCTCATCGAGGGCGCTCACCGCGGCGAGGGCCTGGGCCATCAATTCCTGCGCCACGTCGAGCGCACCCGCGTTCTCGTCCACGTCCTGGAGGTCATCCCCACCGTCGACGACCAGGACTCGGGGCGCGAGCCGATCGCTGACTACGAGGCCCTCCTCGACGAATTGCGCCAATTCAACCCCGACCTCCTCGACCATCCCCAGCTCATCGTCCTCAATAAAATCGACCTTCCCTACGTCCGCCAGGAGTCGGATCGCCTCCAGAGCTATTTTGAAGACGAATTGGGCCTGCCCTTCCTCGCCCTCTCCGCCGCAACCGGCGAGGGCATCGACGCCTTTAAGGACCACCTCGCTCGCGCCGTCAGTGGCGGCCACACCGCCGAACCCTGGGAACTCGACAAATGACCACCGCGCATATCTTCTACATCCCTCTCATCCTCGCCGTCGGCATGCTCGCCGGCTTCTTCCTCGGCCAAAACGCCGCTGAGGAACGCCTCAAAAAGGCCGCCAAGAAACAAAAGCGCCGCCAGGCCCTTCGTGAAAAGAAGCGCCAGGCGGCCGCTGAGAGTGATTGATCATCACATCGGATTATTGGGGTTTCGCCGCGCCGGCATCCACTCTCGCTTCTTTTTGAGCATCTTGAGGTGGCGATACAACTTTCGCCGCGTCTGGCCCGGCTCGATCACGGCGTCGATATAGCCCCGGCTGGCTGCCTTTCTGGGGTTCAGGAAATGCTCCTCATAGGCGTCCTGGAGCTCCTTGGCCTTTTGATCGGAATTGTCCGCCGCTGCGATCTCTCGGCGATTCAGGACCTGAACCGCTCCCTTGGCGCCCATCACTGCGATCTCCGCCGATGGCCACGCCAGATTCACGTCACCACCCACATGCTGGGAGCTCATCACGATATAAGCGCCGCCATAGGCCTTTCTCAAGATCACCGACAGTTTCGGCACCGTCGCTTCGCAATAGGCGTAGAGCAACTTCGCTCCATGGTCGATCGCTCCCGCATGTTCTTGCTTGCTCCCCGGCATAAAGCCCGGCACGTCGATCAAGCTCACCAGGGGGATCCCAAAGGCATTGCACGTGCGGATAAACCGCGCTCCCTTTCGGCTGGCGTTGATATCCAACACCCCGGCGCGCTCCTTGGGCTGGTTGGCCACAATCCCGATCACTTCGCCGCCGAGCCGACCAAAGCCAACCACCAGATTCTTGGCCCACCCCGCCTGAACCTCCATAAAGCTTGACTCATCGCAGACCAGCTCTACGACCTTGCGAATATCATAGGGCTTTCGTGTATTCTCCGGGACCACCTCTGCAAACCGCTCATCAGCGCTCTCCGGATCGCCCTTGACCGTCGCTCGCGGCGGCGCCTCCTCAAAATGCGAGGGCAGATACCCCAGGAGACCGCGCACCTTCGCCAGCGCCTCTACGTCATCGTCCCACGCAAAGTGGCTGACCCCGCTGGTCTCGGCATGGGTCTCTGCTCCTCCCAGATCCTCGACCGAGATATCCTCGAAGGTCACCTGCTTGACCACTCGCGGCCCCGTCAAAAACATAAAGCTCGAGCCATCGACCATCCCCACGAAATCGGTCAGGGCCGGCGAGTACACCGCCCCTCCGGCGCAGGGACCGGCGATGAGGCTGATCTGGGGAATCACCCCCGACGCCTGGACATTTCGACGAAAGATCTCGCCATAGCCGCCCAGCGAATTGACCCCTTCCTGGATTCGCGCTCCCCCCGAGTCGTTGATCGCCACGAAAGGCGCCCGCGAGCGAATCGCCAGGTCCTGGAGTCGCGCAATCTTCTTGGCATGCGCCTCCCCAAGGCTTCCGCCGAGCACCGTTCGATCCTGCGAAAAGGCAAATACCGGCCGACCATCGACCATCCCCGACGCCGTGATCACCCCATCGCCGGGCACTCGCTTCTTATCCAGACCAAAGCTCTCGCAGCGATGGGTCACATCGCCGCCGATCTCCTCCATCGTCCCTTCGTCGAAGAATTGCTCCAGCCGCGCCTGAGCGACCTGCTCTTTGCGCCCGGCGTTTCGCAAAAACCGCTCTCGCGCCTCCACCGGATCCACCGCCTTGATCGCCGGCCGCCGACTCTTTGTCGGGTTCGGAGTCACCGTCGCCGGTTCCTGGCTAATCGCCTCGCACTGTCCGTCTCTTTTTAAATCGCTCATCGCTATATCCTCGCCTCTGATTCGTCGCTAGTCGTCAATACTGCCTTTTCCCAACTTCGTGAAGGGCAACCCGTTCACTGCTCCTGCTCAGAACGTCCATGATGAGGGCTTTTGCCCTCCCTCCTTCCGATGCCCCAGCAGGGCGGCTACCGCCTCCTGCGCTCGGGCCCCACCGGCTCCCAGCCGATGGCCATGGGCCCCTCGACGCCGCCCGTTGAGCTCCTGCCTGGCTTCCTCTTCACCTTTTGGGCGCTGCCAGCGAAGGGGCGTCGAACGCCGCCCATCACACCATGCAATCGCCCGGATCTGCCCACCAGAACTGGCCAATGTCGCACCTACGGTGCCACCGCCTCCATCTCTGAGGGCCCTCCTGGCGCGACCGCGCAATTCCACCTCCACGGCCCACCCATCGCCTTCGCCGTCCTCGACGCCCACCACCTCGATTTCGTCGGTGCTCAGCTCCAGGCCCAGGCCCAGCGCCTTGCTCACCGCTTCTTTCACCGCCCACATCGCCGTCAATCGACCGCTCTCGTCAAGCCCCCGGGCTGAACGCGGCCAATTGAGGCTTCTCTCCTCGGGCGTAAAGTAGTGGCGTGCAAATCCGGCACTCCGATCTTCGATAACCTCCCGATCCACACCGACGCTGACCTCGTCAGCTATGGAGAGCATCGCCTCCGCGATTCCCTCCGTATGGGTCACCGCCAGATCCGGCCAACCCATCGAGCGCTTCGCACCAGCCAGGATCACAAGCGAGGGCTTTCCGCTATCCGCTTTCTGGACCGACACCTCCCTCGGGGCAACCGCTGCGCCGTTGACCTCGCATTGCCAGCGAACCGCCAGTTTCCGCGCCGCCATTCGCGCCGCCACGAATTCACCGCGCCGCGATGAAGAGCGAAGGCGCTTCATATCGCGCGCTTCTTCGTCGCTCAGCAGCGCCTGCGGCTCCTCGCCAGACGCCGCCCGAGCCCACCGCCGGGCCTCCTCGGCGTTCATCTCCACCGAAAACGGCCCCCGGGCCTCGAGCTTCCCAAAGCCCTGCCCCTCGCGGAGCCGCTGATGACCGATCAACTCCACGCCTTGCAGCATGTGCAACAATCGGCCTTGTCCGTCACGCATCTCCACGTCAAACGCCAGGGTATGCTCTCCGTCCAGCGTCGGTCGACGCCGTCCACGAATGATCACTTCCTGACCGGGCTCCACATCGCGAAAGGGCACGCTTCGCTGGATGCTGCGCGGCAGATAGCTCAATCCCCGGTGGACCATGCCCCACAGCCCCGCCGTTTGAAGCGCCATTTCTCGAATCAGTGGCGCCGTCGCCGTGCCCGCATCGCTATCGACGAGCCGATGGCCCGGCATCCGGCCGCGACCGACCACAAAGTCATCGCCCACCATGGGCACCGACTCCAGCACCTGAAACGACCCGGTGTGGAAGAAGCGCTCGTAGATCGCCACTTTCTCCGGGCCCTCTTTGGCCGACGCCGGATCGACCTCAAACCCCTGGGGCACATCCGCGCTGCGTCCATCGCAATGGACCCGAGCCCGAAAGTGCTCCTTATCCATCTGACGCCCCGTCCGACTCTGACGATGGGAGCGAACCACCACATCGATGCTGTCGGCCGCACCATTCGTATTGACCCGCGTGGCCTCCGCCGTCAGGCGCACCGGCTCTCCTCGGTGGATCTTGATCGCTCGCTCAAAGCTGGCCTCCACCACTTCCGCGTGGGGCTTGCCGGTCAATAGTTGCGCCGCCTCCACCATCATCTCAAAGCCCATCACCCCGGGAACAATCGGCGTGCCCTCGTAGACATGGTCTCTCATAAAGCGGTCCCTCTCCGGGTCGATCACCCGCTCCGCCACCAGGCGGGTCTCTCCTCTCTCAATGACCTCGTCGATCATCGCCAGCGCCTCCACATCGGCGTCATGGCCTACCCGCGAAGTGGCCATCCGATCCATGAGCTCCGCCCCCATTTCGCCGAGTTCACCGGCCACCATCACCTCGCCACCGAGGCCCGCTTCCAGGGCGTCGCCCACCAGGGGGGCACCCACTTCCGGGGGCAAAAATTCCACCCCTCGGGCCTCCAGGATCGTCGGCATCGAGCCCTCAGAGGCCATCCCCACCTCGCCCCAGGCCGTCCAGTCGATGCACAACCCCTGGGTCACCCCGGCGCTGCGGTCGATATTGGCGCATAGATTCGCCACCGCTTGATTGGCGGCGCTATAATCGACCTGACCTTCATTGCCGAAGCGCCCCGCAACACTTGCAAATCCCACGAAATATCGCGGCTCTTCATCCTCTACAGCCTTCCACAGGTTTTGTGCTCCCAGCACCTTGCCGCGAAAGACCTTGTCGAAACTGGCCGCATCCTTGTCGCCCAGCATCTTGCTCTCTTCGACGCCGGCGCCGTGGATCACGCCGCTGACCGTCCCGAACTGTTCGCGCACCTCGCCCACCATCTCGGCCACAGCCCGTTCATCGGCCACGTCGCAGGAAAAATATACGACTTTGGAACCCGCCGCCTCGATGCGCTCCATATTTCGAGCCACCTTGCGTTGGGATTTCAGCGGCCACAGCGCGTCGCGCACCGCCACCGGCGTGATCCGCTCTCCCCGGGCCTTCATTTCCGCCCGAATCCGCTCTTTTTCCTGGTCCAGGTCCACACCCAACGGGTCGTCGTGACTCAATTCACTTCGACCCACCAGGGCCAACGTGCACCCGTAGCGCGTCGCCAGATCGACGCATATCTCGGCGCCGATGCCCTTGGCCCCTCCGGTCACAATCAACACGTCATCCGTCGTCGGTGCCTGATCAAAACTCGCTGTCTTGCGCGACCACCGATCGAAGACCGGTTGTACCACCGTCTCGTCGCATAGGCCCAATTCTGGCCACTTGTTGTCCATAAACAGCATCGACACCATGGTCTGTGCGCGCCGAGGCGACATCGCCCCACGATCGACATCCACCAACCGCACCGATCGAGAAGACCACTCCTGAAACAACCCCTTGGTCATCCCTGCCACCGTTCCCTGTACAGACGTCGGGCGGGCGTCATCATCGAGCCCCAACTCTCCGCCCTGATCGACCACACTGAGCCAGAATTCTCCCTCTTCCATGGCATCGAAATGCTTCGCCAGTTCAAAGCTCAGTCGACCCACCCGATACGCGTCATCACTGGTGGCTCCATAGCCGAGGAGATTGACGACCCCGTCTACCGCCCTGCCATCGACATTGCGCTTCAAGCGGCCGAGGTCTTCATTGAGCGCCCCGTCGAGGTTCAACACCTCACAACGAGCGCCGTAGTCCTCCAGCACTCGCCGGATTCGACGGCTCGCCGGCGACTTTTCCTCGCCGACCAGGAGCACCTCTCGGCCCTTCAGACGCTCTCGATTCAGCGCCCCATTGACCGCAGAGGCACTGACTCGTTGAGGTCGAACCGGCTGATACTCGAAGGCGCCGGGCTCTCGCGTCGAGGGGTCAACGCCGCCGCCAGGGGGCTGGTCCTCGGGCTGGCCTTTGCGCAATCTCAGGACTCGGTCTTCCACCGTCAGCTCCGGGTACTCAAATCCGCTGACCCGGGACAACCAGGCTCCGTAGGCATCGGCGTCGTAGATCCGCTCCTCCGTTCGCGCCCGGTGCCGAAACAGCGCCAGCGCCAACTGGCTTCCAAAGCCCGCCGCCAGACGCAGCGCATAGTCGACATCGTAGGAGCCTCCCTTACTCAGGCGCAGATCGCCCAGGTCGGGGTCTGGCTGTTCAAAATTGGCGATCGGCGGCACCTCTTCGTGCTGCAGCACCTTCATCGCCAACACGTCCTCGATACCCGCACCCATGGCGTGGCCCGTAAAGCCCTTGGTGTTGGCGATCACCACGTCGTTGGCCTTCTCCCCGAAGGTCCGACGCAGCGCCTCGATCTCGGCGGCCGCGCTGCCACCTCGCGCCGGGGTATAGGTCTCGTGCGAGATAAACGCCGTCTGACCCGCAATATCCTCGCGCTTGAGCTCAAACCGCGACTCGGCGCGCTCCATCAGCGTGGAGACCTGTCCGGCGATATGGTCGACGTCCAGCCGCGTCGGATGGTGCGCGCTATTGACGAAATGCGTCGCCAAAATATCGGCGATGGGCTCGATGCCCCGCGCCTCCGGCTGCGAGGACTCCTCCACTACCAGGCTCAGCGCTCCCATCCCCACGATCATCCCATGGCGGCGCCGATCAAAGGGCAGCGCCGCTTCTTCCACATCTCGCTCCGTCGTCGCCGCTCCCGTCGCCAAGAATCCGCTCCCCACCCACTCCATCAACTGGTCACCACTGGCATCATCGGCCGACAAAATGATCACCCGCTTGCACCGTCCCAACCGAATCCAATCCTCGGCAATACCGATCGCCGTCGTCGTCGACGCACAGGCGTTATTGATCTTCGTATTCGGCCCTCGCGCCCCCACGTACTCCGCAAACCGCGAATTCGCGATCCCCAGCACCCGCAACAAAAAGCGGTGATTGAACTGATAGTCCTCCTCCTGACTGGCCTTTAACTCCTCGATCAACGCATCCTGCCCCGCAAAGGCCGACGCAAAGATCACCCCCGTCTCCCGACCCACCTCTTCCGGAAGCGTCCACCCAATCGTCACTTTCTTGCCCGTCCGCGTCTCCCGATACCTGGGAATCAGGGGCAGCCCCGCATCGCGCAGCGCCTCAAACCCCGCCGCAAACGCCAACTGACTCGTCCGATCCATCGCCTCGATCAACCGACTCGGCACGCCCCACTCCTCCAAATCAAACGCCCCTCCCTGACCGGCGAGCTTGATCACCTCTTCCGTCGACTCCACGCCCACCAACTCCCCGCCCCCATCCTTATGCTTCTGCAGCCGCGTAATCCCCTTCTCCACCATCGACTCCTTCAACGCCTCCCCCAGCGCCCCGATGAAATTCTCCCCCTTCAGGAGCCGCTTCACCGTATCCTCCGCAAATAGCTTCTCCGTCCCCGGAAGACCCACCGCGCACCCACTGATCACCGCTTCCGCCTCAATTTCATGCTGCTTCACCCCATCTCGTCGCTCCGAGGGTGCGACATCGCCCTTAATTTCTCCCACCTCCGGCGTCGACGCCCCAGTTTCCATCCGGCGCTTTTCGAC
>CAYQBU010000024.1:0-32286 GCA_964415785.1 uncultured Bradymonadales bacterium | reverse complement strand
GCTTCAATAGGCGCTGCTCTTCATCGCTCTTTAAGCGGCGGTGAATCCTTCTCTTCCAGCACCGCCTCGATGGTTGACTCCAACTCGCTGAATTCAAAGGGCTTGTCCAGATAGTCGTCGGCCCCAAAGAGCGGGGAGGTCAACTCGTTATTGGTCGCTCCAATCCCGGTCAGCATCACGATCGCCGTATCGTTGTACAGATCGCGCTGCTTGACGTACTTGCAGATCTCCCACCCCGTCAGCTCGGGCATCATCACATCCAGAATCACCAGATTGGGGCGCTCCGTGATGATCTGCTCCAGGGTGTCGGCGCCGTCAATGCTCTCGATGAGATCGCACTCTTTGGTCGTGAAGTGGGCCCTCAACATGGTCCGCAATTCAGCATCATCATCCGCCAGTAATACGAGCGGTCGCTCCCGTTTGCTGGGGGCTCCATAGGTCAGTTGATCCTCTGGAATTGCCTCCAGTCCCTCGGGAATACTCTCTTCGCTTTCGGCCATAATTTATCGTCCTTGTCGGCGTAGTGTCTAAATGCTCCGGATCTTGGCCTCCTCTCCATCCGTGGAAGACCATCGCACCCGGCATCTGCGCTCTTGATGTGCGAATCATAGGCACGATCGGGTCGTTCGCCAACCATCCCCGCTCGCCATCGCTCTGCTAGACCTCATCGATCGCCGCTCGAATCTGTTCCACCACCTCGGAGTACGACGTATTTTGCACCACCTGACTCATCAGATCCGTGTACTTCTCCACCAGATCCGTGCGCCCCTCGCTGCGGTAGTGTTCCAAGATCTCGTGCAACCGCACATAGGTGCGCTCACTATTGACGAAGTATTCTACGGCCTCCACCGTCGCCAAAATACCGGCCTGACTCACCGAGGGCACTCGCGCCTCGAAGACGAATTCTCGTCCCTCACTATTGATGATCCCCACCGTGGCTTCGGCCTCCGACTTCGCTGAGGCCACTCCATCCTCATTGCTGATCAGGCCCTGGATCCCAAATTGCGAAAACTCAATGGAGCGAAGCGAGGGGTAGTCCTCCGCCAGATAGGCCTTCAGGGCCGCAAATAGAGCGTCGATCGTGCCCACCCCTTGGGCGCTGACCTCCACCGGCCCCTCGTCGTTAAGGGCCTTCATCTGGCAATGGATTCGGCACTGGCCCTCCACAAAGCTTTCCTCCAGTCGGTAGGTTTCCACCTCCAGTTCCATATAGTCGTCCTGGAGGATCTCCTCCATCAGGCTGCGCATCTTTTTTTGATTTAAAGCCATGGTCGCATCTCCTTGGGATATTCGAGTTCTCGGCGATCCTCTCTCAAAAGTATTCACGAATCCCGCCCCTGCCGCAAAAACTCTTTCGTTTCTCCGTCGCCATTTCACTGCACCCTGCCTTCGGTTACAGTAGTGGTTCCATAACCGATGGTCGCTCCGGCTTCTTCCCTCTGACGCGTTGAGCCCCCCATGTCTTCCTCCGATCAAGCCCCTGTTGTTCGCGAACAATCCACCTACCTCAATGACGTCGAGGCCGCCACATTCTGCGCCGTCTTTGGTGACGGCCTCAGCAGTGGCATGAACTATGGCCGCATCATCGACATGCTTGAGCGCCAGGGCTTCAATAAAAAAGCAGTACTGCGCATGCGCACCGCCATCATGGAGGATGGCGACATGCTCGGCGAAGCCATGGCCCGCTATGGCCTCCTGGACCCCACGGCGCGCAAACTGATCTACGTTGCCGAACAGCAGGGCCGCCTCCCCTCCACCTTTAAGGACCTGGGCCACCACTACGAACAGCGCCAGAAGCGACGCAAACGCCTGGTCTTTTCCTTTGTGGAGCCCGGCATTCTCATCGCCCTGGGCTTGATTTTGGCGATCAATATCTTCAGCGGCGATCTCACCGATCTCGTTCAATCCGGTGACACCTGGGCGGAACTGCGACCGATCTTTATCGAATCGGCCCTCGAGATCGGCATCTTTGCCTCCATCTCCTTTTTGGTGGGCTTGACCTACCTCAATCTCCCCGTGGACATGCCCCTTCGAAACGCCGCCCACCGCCTGTGGCTCTTGCTTCCCTTGCCCCTGGTCAACAGTGCTGGACGCCTCTTTTCAGTGGCCCACTTTTGCCGCTACACCGCCCAATCCATCTCCAGTGGACTCACCGTCCATCGCGCTCTGGCCCTGGCCGCCGAAGCATCCAATAACCCCCGCATCGAAAAGCGAATCCCCCTTGCCCAGCGGGCGATTGAGGAAGGCGAGATGCTGGCGGCCTCTCTGCGCTACTCCAAAGCCATCCCCGACGAAGCCATCGACTATATCGACGTCGGCGAGGAGTCCGGTCGCCTCGAGGAGCGCCTCCGCGAACTCGCCGACCGCTACGAAGAGCAGGCCAACGAACAATTTGATCGCACCATGTCGGCCTTCATTTACATCGTGCGTATTCTGGTCATCGTCGCCGTCATCGGCATGCTCATGATCACGCTCGGCGATCTCTTCAATGAGGGCCTGGCCACCTGATTCAATCCTCGACGGCGGGCACCGGAATCTGGCGCACCGCCCGGATGGCGTCGGCGTCGCCCGTCAACTCCGTGGCCGTCTCCACCAATTGGCGAAGCTGCGCTCGGTTCATGGGCCGATCCAGGGCGTTGACATCGTAGGCAAAGCCGTACTCTGGAAAGTCGCGGTGCGACGATTCCACGTTATTGAGGCCTGCCTCAAAGATCGCGTCATCCACCGCCTTCTTCGTTCCTCGCTGGTCGCTGTGGACCACCGTCAAAATTGTGGCCGCCTGATCGGCGTCCACGCCGATCGTCTGTCCGGGGCTAAACACACAGGCTCTGGCCGTTCCATAGCGATTGAATAGACGCGTCGTATTGGCCACAAATTGGGCGATCCTGGGCTGCGCTTCCTCCGTTGCCGCCCCGATATGAGGGGTCGTCACCACCCCCAGAGAATCGGCGTAGGGGTTTGTCCACGGATCATCAGAGCTGCCCGGTTCGTCGGGATAGACGTCCACCGCCGCCCGCTCGATATGCCCCTCATTGATGGCGTGCTTGAGATCTTGGGGATCGTAGAGAAAGCCCCGCGCAGCATTGATGAAGATGCGCGGGCTCTTCTTGTTGCGCTTGGAGGCCATGCGCGCGAAATGCTCGTAATCAAACATCAGCCGATTGCTATTGCCTCGCGGATCCTCCGCCGAAACATGCACCGTCACCACATCGGCCACGTCAAACGCCTCTCCCAGGCTATCGCAGGACTTCCATCCCAGCGCTTCGCCCACCTCGGTGGCCAATTCGCGTTGGTCGTAAAAATAGATATTGAGCCCAAACGCCTCTGCTACCTGAGCCACCTGTTTGCCAATATTGCCCAGGCCAATCACGGACAGATTCTTGTCCATCAACTCGAAGCGCCCGCTGCTGCTCTTCGTCCACCGATGCTCGCGACCATCGGAGTTGGCCTGAAAGATCCGCCTCGCCAGACAGATCATCTCCCCCATCACCATCTCCACCACCGAGCGGCCGTTGCTCACTGGATCATTGGTCACCAGCACACCATGGCGGGCGCAGGCTTCCTTATCCACCGAGTCGTCACCGATGCAGCACAACATGATCGCCGCCAGATTTGACGACGCCGTCAATACTTCCTCGTCTACTTCGAACCGGCTCCGCTTATAGATCAGGTCGTGCTGGCCCTTGCGCAGCGTCTCGATGACCTCCTCGCGTTTGAGGGTCTTTTCCGGTGGTACCCTTTCGGCCTTGATGCCCAACTTGGCCAAATAGCGGTCCAGATCCGGATGGGGCTCCTCCAGGATCAGGGCCTTCTTAAAATGGGGGCGTAAGACGCGAACTCCGTTGATTGTGTCACTCATGCTGTTGATCGTCCTGTGGTTCATTTCCATAAATGCCGTTCACGGACTCTACGATCGATGTCCGTTGACTCGAGTTTCAACGCGGGCGGGGTTCAAAGCACAACATTTTCTACGTATTCGCCAAATTCATCGCGCAGCGTATTGGAGATCTCGCCGAGGGTCACCTTCTTTTTGACGGCCCTTACGATATGGGGCATCAGGTTGTCGCTTCCCGCTGCCGCGTCGGCGAGCGCTTCGCGGGCCTGGTCGACCTGCGACTGGCTTCGCGACGCTTTGAATTGCCGAAGTCGCTCCACCTGCTCGGTCTCCACACTCTTGTCGACCTGATGCAACTCCACGTCCAACTCGTCATCGCTCTTAAACCGATTGACCCCCACGATCACCTCTTTTCCCTGCTCCTGGGCAATCTGAGCATCGTAGGCCGCGTCCTGAATCTCCGATTGCTGAAAGCCCGCTTCGATTCCAGCGACCGCCCCACCCATCTCATCGATGCGATCGATATATTCTTTCGCCCCTGCCTCGATCTGGTCGGTCAACTCCTCGATGGCATAACTTCCGGCCAGCGGATCGACGTGATCGGCGACCCCCGATTCATGGGCGATCACCTGCTGGGTTCTCAGCGCCATCGTCACCGACTGCTCCGTGGGCAGTCCCAGGGCTTCATCCCAGGAGTTGGTGTGCAGCGATTGCGTCCCGCCCATCACCGCCGCCATCGCCTGCATCGCCACCCGCACCACATTGACCCTCGGCTGCTGCGCCGTCAGCGTTGAGCCCGCCGTCTGGCTGTGAAAGCGAAGCCGCATCGAGCGCTCCTTCTTGGCTCCGAATCGCTCCTTCATGATCCGCGCCCACAACCGCCTCGCCGCCCGAAATTTGGCCACTTCCTCCAGAAAATTATTATGCACGTTGAAGAAAAACGACAGCCGCCCCGCAAAGGCATCGACATCGAGCCCCGCCTCCAGCGCCTTCTCCACGTAGGCGATTCCATTGGCCAGCGTAAACCCGACCTCCTGGACCGCCGTGCTCCCCGCTTCTCGGATATGATATCCCGAAATACTCACCGTATTCCACTTCGGCACTTCCCTCTGACAAAACCCGAAGACATCGGTGATGATCCGCATGCTCGGCCGCGGCGGGTAAATATAGGTTCCCCGCGCGATATACTCCTTGAGCACATCGTTTTGGATCGTCCCTCGCAATTGGCTGCGGTCGATATCTCGTCGATCGGCCACCGCCACATAAAAGGCCAGCAAGATCGACGCCGTCGCATTGATCGTCATCGACGTGGAAATCTTTTCCAGCGGCAGTTCCTCCAACAGGATCTCCATGTCGGCAATGGAGTCGATCGCCACCCCCACCTTGCCCACTTCACCGGCCACCCGTCCGTCGTCGGAGTCGTAGCCCATCTGGGTCGGCAAATCGAAGGCCACCGACAATCCCGACGTCCCCTGTTCCAATAGGTAGCGATAGCGCTCGTTGGACTGGCGAGCCGTCCCGAACCCGGCGTATTGGCGCATCGTCCACAGTTTTCCTCGGTACATCGTCGGCTGAACGCCCCGGGTAAAGGGATATTGGCCGGGATAGCCGATATCCTCCAGGTAGTCGGCCTCCTGACGATGACCGGGATCGTAGACCCCTTCGACCTCTTCTCCGCCACTTCGCTCAAATTGCTCTTTGCGCACGCCGTACTTTTCCAACAGGGGGTCGAGCACCTCTTCTTCCCACTGCTCGCGGGCTTCGCCCAGGGCTTCGTAGAAGTCTTGATCTGTCATCGTCTCTCCTCGTTGTCTTCTCTAATATCGACCCCCCTACGGGTGCTCAGGCTTCCTCGCCTTCGATCCTCGCCAGCACGTCGCCGATTTCCACCGCCTGGCCTTCCTCGACGGGAATCGCCACCACCTCACCGGCGCGGTGGGCCTGGAGATCGTTTTCCATCTTCATGGCTTCCACGACGACCAGGGGATCGCCCTCTTCGACCGTCGATCCTACTTCGCCCACGATCTTGACGACCTTGCCGGCCATGGGACTGACCAACTCCGGCCCTCCGCCGGCTCCCGCTCCCGCCCCGGCGGCCTCCATGCGTTGCTGGCGCTCGTTGAGGACCTGAACGTCGTGTCGCTCCGCTCCCACCTGCACCTGAAAGGCCTCTTCCAACTCCACCACCGAGGCGTCCACCGACTGGCCGTCCACCAATAGATGCAGCCCGCCCGTCCCCACATCTCGGGCGTCGACCTCCAGGGTCTTTCCCTCGGGGGTCACCATTTCATAGCGCCCCTCGCCGACGGTCTTGACCCGCCACAGGCGCTCTTCTTCTTGTCCATCCACCACTTCGTATGATTTTTCGCTGCTCATCTGAACCTCACTCGCTTAATCGTTGCCTGCCGCCGACCATCGCCATCTCAGCGTCGCCCGCCGAGGTGTTGCCACCGACCCAACATCTTCCAGCGATTGACCGATGTCCTCGATCCCTGGCCTCCCGTGTCGATTTTTGCTTCCAGTGCCTCGTCGCGGCGGTGCTGGGTTAATACGGCCGCAAGCTCCGCGACCAACGCCGACTCCTGGGGTCGCCCCTCGCGGGCTTTGCGCCACTGGGGCACAAACTGGGTGTCGTAGTTCCCACTCACAAAATCGGGATGCTGCAATACCTCGCGGTGAAACTCGAGATTCGACTTCACTTCACCGCCGATCACGTATTCGTCGATCGCTCCGCGCATGCGCCTGAGCGCCTGCTCGCGGTCCTCTCCCCAGGTCACCAACTTGGCGATCATTGGATCGTAGTCCACGGCCACCTCGTCGCCGCCGTAGACCCCGGCGTCCACCCTCACTCCCGGGCCCTGCGGCGCGATCATCCGTCGCACTGGCCCCGGCGCCGGCCGAAAGTCATTTTCCGTATCTTCGGCATAGATCCGACACTCCACGGAGGCCCCGCGGCGCTCGATGTCCTCTTGAGCCAGCGTCAGGGCCTCGCCGGCAGCGATTCGCACCTGCCACTCCACGAGATCAATACCCGTGATCATCTCCGTGATCGGATGCTCCACCTGAAGCCGAGTATTCATCTCCAGAAAATAGAAATTCTCTTCGGCATCCAGCAAAAACTCCACCGTGCCTGCGCCCTCATAATCCACCGTCTTAGCGGCCTGAATCGCCACCTCTCCCATCTGCTGGCGCACCTCTTCGGAGAGCACCGGACAGGGGGTTTCCTCGATGACTTTCTGGTGGCGACGCTGGATGGAGCAATCTCGCTCAAATAGGTGCACCGTATGGCCATTGCCATCGGCCAGAATCTGGATTTCCACGTGTCGTGGCTCCACCACGAATTTTTCGACGTAGACATCGCCATTGCCGAATGCGCTGATCGCTTCTCGCCTCGCCCCTTCAAAGGCGTCCACAAATTCCGAGGCCTTGTCGACCCGTCGCATCCCTTTTCCTCCACCGCCGGCCGACGCTTTCACCAGCACTGGAAAGCCCATCTCTTCGGCCGCCTTCAGGGCCACCCGCGGATCCTCGATCGCCTTTGGCGTTCCCGGCACCAGGGGCACCTCGGCGTCCTTCATCAGGTCTCGCGCCCGAGTCTTTTCGCCCATGGCGTCGATCGCCTCCGGCGACGGCCCGATAAACCGGATCCCCGCCTCGGTGCAAGCCCTGGCGAAGTCGCTATTCTCACTCAAAAAGCCGTAGCCCGGGTGAATTGCCTCTGCCCCCGTCTGGCGGGCGGCCTCCAGTATTCGATCGACGCGCAAGTAACTCTCCGCACTGGCCGCCGGCCCCACGCATACCGCTTCGTCGGCCCGCCGCACGTGCAGTGCGCCCCGATCCTTTTCGGAGTACACCGCCACCGTCTCGATCCCCATCGCCGACAAACTTCGAATCACACGCACCGCGATCTCACCGCGGTTGGCGACCAGCACTTTTTTAAACATCGTTACTCCTGGGCGTTGGATTGGGTCTCTTCCTCTATTTGGGCGGCCAAATTTTTCCGCACCGCGCCCGCGGACGTTAACAAAGCCCCCCCGCTTGATCTAGTGGGACCCATCCCGGGGTTATCGCTGCTCCAACAAAACAACCCCACCTCGCCATGCCCTGATTGCGGCACCCAAGGAGGGGTCGTCTCATTTCGTTGTGCATCCCGCGTCGGGCAGCCCTATCCCTGGTCGCCGTCGAGCCACGCCGACAGCAGTTCCGCCGGTGTCTGGCGGCCCTCCTCTACCGGCGATACCACTTCCGCCTGCGCCACGGCATCCACCATTTGCTTTTCGATCATCGCCAACTTCGCCATCGTGTCCTGGTCGGCGCCCAGACCAAATTGCAATCGCTGGGTATCGTCTTCGCTCAATCCGCGACTCATCCGAATAACCTTCTCTTCCAGTGGCGTCAGCGCCTCCAGGGAGTTTTCGCTGGCTGCCGTCTCTTGTTCGGTGGTCGTCGTCGACGCCACCCGCTGATTCTTCGTTTTCTTACTCAACGTTCCATCCTCCACCGTAAATTCATTACAACAGGACGTTGTTGGCTCTCGCCATCACATTTATTGTCAATCGCCACACCGCATCATCCTCCTGCCCGCTCTGGGGGCCTGGTCCGTCACTGCGGTTGCTGCGCTCCTATGTTATAAGAGCCCCCGCTGGGGTGGGCAAATTTTTTCCACGCTTTTTCTGGCCGACGCCCTCGGCGATATCGGCCCTTTCTTTTTCTACGCCCAAAGGAGCATCCATGTTCCCGATCATTGCGGACTTGCTCGATCGTTTCAATGACCAACTTGAGATGGACGCCATCGTCATCGATCACAACGCCGTGATTCCCGGCGTCCAGGCCCTTCAGGACCACCTTCCCCAGGGCACCTGGCTGGTCGCCTTTGATCCCCATACCTGGGAGGCCGCCGGCAAAGAGTTGATCCAACGCCTCGACCATCTGGGGCTGGACTACGAACGCCACCTCATCGAGGCCCACGACGACGAGGAACATCCCATCTGCACCGACGCCCGCATCGAGGCCTTGGAGCAGGCCCTGTCCGACAGCGGCGCCGTCGCCGGCCTCGCCGTGGGCTCCGGCACCATCAACGACATCGTCAAAATGGCCAGCTTTAAGCGCGGCCTTCCCATGGGCGTCGTCGCCACCGCTCCCAGCATGAACGGCTATACCTCGGGTATCTCCGCCATTTTGAGCGACGGCGTCAAAACCACCCAGCCCTGCGCCGCCCCCCGGGTGATCGTCGCCGATGTCGACGTCATGGCCAACGCCCCCTATCGCATGATCTGCAGCGGCCTGGGCGACCAGATGTCCAAGCCCGTCTCCAACGCCGACTGGCAACTCTCCGCCTGGCTCAACGGCACCTATCACTCCCAGCAAGCCATGGAGATCATCGAGGCGGGCGCCGAAATGCTCACGGGCATCGCCTCCCGGCTCACCGAGCGCGATCCCGACGCCGTGGCCAGCCTTACCGCCTCGTTGATGCTCTCCGGCATCGCCATGAGTATCGCCGGCTCTTCGAGCCCCGCCTCTGGCGGCGAGCACCTGATCAGCCACTTTATCGACATGACCGCCATCGCCCATGACCTTCCCCATGACTTCCATGGCTGTCAGGTAGGCGTGGGAACGATCACCAGCGGCCTGCTCTACGAGCGCCTTCGCGCTCTGAGCGCCGACGATATCGACGTCGACGCCCGCGTCGACGCCCTCCCCGACTGGGAGGACTACGATCAGACCCTTCAGGAGCGCTTCGGCCCCCTCTACGACGCCGTCGTTCAGCACGCGCGCCCCGGCTACCCCTCCCCCGAGGAGTTGCGTCGACGGCTGACTCAGCTTCGCGACCACTGGGGCGAACTCGACGATCACGTGGGCAACACCCTCCGCACCGGTCAATCCCTTCGTCAGGAACTCCTCGACGCCGACTGCCCCACCCTGTTCTCCGAACTCGGCGTCGACGCCGACCGCGCCCGCCGGGCCATCACCCACTCCAAGGATATCCGCAACCGCTACACCATCCTCCACCTGGGCTGGGAATTGGGACTGCTCGACCACTGGGCGGACGCCGTTCTCCCCGAATTGATCTGATTGATCTGGCCGATCCGTGACCGATAAAAAAAGGAGCGCGCCCAGATGGCGCGCTCCTTTTCTATTGTATCTTCACTGCGCGTCGGCTCTTATTCGAAGCTATCCATAAACTCGAGCCCACCGCTGACGAAGAAGCCCACCGTCGACAAGACGCAGCATAGAATCATCAGCCCCAGGACCACGCCCACGATCAGCAGCAATCGCCGATTGCCGTCGCCATCGCCGTCCTCTGGCTCGACCTCTGCGCCGTAGGGATCCTGGTCGTCGGCCCCCATGCTCATCAGATCCCGTCCTCCTCCACCACCGCTGCTCGCATCGCTTTTCTGGGAGCCCTCCGGGGATTTCGCGGATTCATCTCCAGGGGCCGCTGCCTCCACCTCCGGGGTCTCCAGCTCCGAGTCGGAATCGATCTCCCAGCGATCCTGCTCCTCCTCTTCCTCCCCGGCACCCAGCCCTTCCACCGGATCGCTGCTCTCCGGGGTCGTCGAGACCTCTCTATCCTCTGGCCCATCGCCCACCTGGGCGTCCAACTGCTCCATCGCCGCAGTCTTCGCCGTCGCGAATTCATTCATCGATGCGTCGGCGTCGGCATCGCCCTCCGCTTCTTGCTCATCTTCTTGATCGGCCTGCGGCAGAGCGTCGGCGTCCATCATCTCCGTAGGGGCCATGGATCGCTCGTCCTCTGGCTCCGAGGGCTCTTGCTCCCCTTCGGCCTCCTCCTTGTCGGACGCCTTTGACTTGGCTTTCGCTTTCTCCAGCTCTTTCTTCAGGGCGTCGGAGTCGATGGCGCCTCCAAAGCCCATCATCGTCTTCTTGTCCGACACCTTCACGGCCGCTCCACAATGGCCGCAATGCGCTGAGTCTTCCGCGATCTCTTTTCCGCAATTCTGACAGACGATCATGGTCCCTCCGGAACCTCGGCAATCACTACTTACTCATCGAAAAACAACATCCATTGCTGGCCCTGCCCGGCCGCCAGACGCGGCAAAAGACGAACGGCGACCTGGGCTTCTGCCCGCGATCGCCGTTGTATCAGGTTTTCCCCCCGCTTGACACCCATCAGCGCCAGCGCCTCACAGAATGCAGCTTACGTCTTCGGCGATCACGAGGCGATTATTGTCCTCGTTGCACTCGTTTCGCGTGCTCTCTCCATTGTCGTCGTCGACGACCACCACGATGTCATAATCGCCGGGAATGTCGAAATCACCGTCCAGCTGCACCAGCTCTGCTTCCCCCGGCTCCAGACCGGCCTGAGTTTGGGCCGTCGCTATCAGGATCTGATCGCTTTCATTCTCGGCGTACATGCTCACCGGTATTCCCGCTCCAACCTGGATTGCCCCGGCGTTCGTCACCCAGATATCGGCGAGCACCAGGCAATCGCGCTCCGAGACCATAAATTCCGGATCATCGGGGAACAGATCCGGCGCCGCCTGGGGCTCGATCTCGGTCAATTTATTGAGCCGAAACGTATTGTGGTCCTCATAACTGGGGACCGGATTCGTCGGAATCGTACCATCATCGTTGATGTGATTGATGCTATAGGAGTGCTGATTCCAGATCTGTCGCGTCGTCACCCAGTTATCGTCGGCATCGCCAAACACATGCACCCCGGCGCTGCCCGGTGAGCAATTATCGATCTGCGAGCCACACTCAAAATCACTGGAAGCCACGATGATATTGGCCGCTCCATCATTATTGACGTCCGCGATCACCGGATTTTCCAGCGCCGTATACGACGGGTTCTCGGCTTCAAAGATAACCTCTCCCGTGGGGCCGTCGAAGACCCGGAGGTAGAGCTCGTCGTTGTAGATCACCGACGCCGTTCCGTCGCCGTTGAAATCAAAGACGCTCGAGCCCGTGGTGTTGCTCGACCAGTCCTGCGTCCCCTGATCCCACACCACCACATCGCCGTAGGCCGTGGGCCCGGGGCTGCTAAAGGTCGAGGGATCGACCTCCACCACAAAATAACCATCGCTGCCGGCGACTCCGATCTCCGGGGCTCCATCTCCCGTCATGTCAGCGATCGTGGGCGGGCCAAGTCGCCCTCCATCGGGCACCGACACCGGCCCCCAAAGCAGGTCTCCGTTGAGCCCGTCGTGGATGCGCACCATGCCATCGGAGGCCACGGCGATCTCTGGATTGCCATCCCCACTGAAGTCAGCGACCCCCGTAAAGCCCTCGCCCAATTCCGTGCCATCGAAGGCCGGTACCGTGGCCTCCCACAGCACCTCAACGCCCGTTTCCAGATCGCCATCGTGGCTGAATACGGCCCGCCCCGTGATGATCTCTTGCATCCCATCGCCGGTCAGATCGCTGACCACACTCAGCGGCCCGATGCGCGCTCCATCATCGATCGACCCATCGTCGCTTTCGTAATTGCTCCCCGTATTGAACTCGCTCTCCAACCCCGGGGTATCGCGCACATCCCACAGCAATTGGCCGTCATTATTGTAGATCGCAGACCCGATCACGATCTCCGGATTGCCATCTTGATTCAGATCGGCGAGCGACGGCCCGCCCCACCAAAACCCAATATCATCGGGGTCCACCGCATCGCTGACCCATAGCACTTCACCGTTGGCGTCCACCGCCGCCAGCCCCATCGGTCCAATGGCGTCGTAATCCCAGATCGGCGCGATCACCTCTGGGTAGCCGTCGCCCGTGATATCTCCGGCGGCGATGCTCCCCGCCGGCATAAAGCCCAAGGAGGCCGCCGGATCATCGATCCCCATCGCCTCGCCCAATTCGTGATAGCCCACCGACCATCGGTGGCTTCCATCATCGCCTTGCACCGATCTTAAGACACCGGTCACCAATTGATCCCAGCTATCCTCCTGCTCCGAGGTCGCAAAGCTGGTGAAAATCACATCGGGCATCGTCCCCGACGGCCCATCCAGATCAATGACCACCGGCGTCATCATCACCTGGTTCATCGCATGACCCTCAAATAGCGAATCGCCGCCATGTCCATCGTAGGTCGCGTAGGGAACGCTGTCGTCGACCTGAAATGACCACAACTCGTCGGGCTCAAACTCGTCGGCCCGATCCACAAACACGCACTCCTCGTCGAATGGCAGTCCATCTCGCCGATCGCCGGCCTCATTGCCCGACCCGTCGTTATCCCAGGAATTCCACTCTTGATTTGGGGTGCCATTATTCGGCGCGTCGTTGTTGGGCTCCGTATTATTCGTCTGGCCACCGTTATTATTGTTGCCACTGGCGTCCGGGATGCACACCCCTTCTGGGATGTCGCAGACGTGATCGTCGGGGCAGTCCGTATCCGCCGTGCACGACGTATCGCCCACTCCCGACGAACCCGTATCCGTACTGCAGGCCCCGAGCGCCATCGCCGACGTGGCGAGCGCCGTCATTCCCAATAGCTGAATTTTTTTTCGCAACGTTCTCATCACTCTCCGACCTTTGTTCTGGAAGCACACCGACCGGTCCCCTCACACCCGTCTGAATCGCAATTCATCTTGTATAGCTTCACGTTTTAGTGAATTCCGCCATTGTTATCAATATCCATTATCGGCCGGACTTGCCCTCACGTTTCGTGGCACCATACTTTAGATGCTCCACTGACCACTCCCATCACGGGTTGGCTTGCCATGCGAAAGATCACACTCACCACCCTTGTCGTCCTCGTCGTCCTGGGCCTCGGCGGCTATCTCTACCTCAACGAGCCCTGGAACCCCGACCTTGGCGAATTGCGCGAGCTCTCGGAGAGCTTCCTGGAGGATATTCAATTCAAGGATTTTCACACCTCCGCAAGCTACCACCACCCCGATGAACGCGATCGCGTCGACATCGGTCGCGCCATCGAGGACCTCTTCCTCCTCGATCCCGAGCTTGTAGACATCCTCGACTACCGCATCACTCGCACCGAAATCGACTCCAGCGGCGACCGCGGCCGAACTCTGGTGAGCACCCGCTTTCGTCCCTTAAAACCCGAGGCCATGCAGAGCGATGACGACGACGGCATCGAGGAGACTGAGCTGCAGCTCTTCTGGCTTCGACGTCACCCTGACTGCCCCCTGAGTTACGATTGCCACGACGGTGATTGTCGAAATGCGGCTGGCGAGGTCGCCACCGAGACCGTGGAAACCGACGACGACGGTGAGACCACCGAGCGCGAGGAAACCCGCACCTGCGATCCCACCGCCGACCGTCAGTGGTATATGAACCTCGACTCCACCCTCGAGAGCCGCGACTACCAGTGATCACATCTCTGGGCTTTGACCTTCGGCGTCTTCATCGACCTCCAGAATGTTGAACTCCACGCGTCGATTCTCGGCGCGTGCTTCATCGCTATCCTCATCGATCAGCGGTTCGTCGGGACCATAGCCCTGGGCCGTAACCCGCGCCGGGTTCACATTGCCGCGCTCCACCAAGAATTGACGCACCGCTTCTGCCCGCTCCTGAGACAGCATCATATTATAGTCTCGCCCCCCTCGATCATCGGTGTGACCGGCCACCTCCACCAACAAGATGTCGGGGTTACCCCGAATCACCATCGCCACCTGCTCCAGCAGCTCATAGGAACCGGTCTCAATGACGGCGCGGTCACTTTCGAAATGGACCCGCTCCGCGATCTCGATCTGGTCGCCCACACGGGTCACCCGCTCTTCGTATTCCGGGGGAATGCACCCATCGTAGGCCTCAAGACCGGGCTCCAGCGGACAGTGGTCCTCGCGGTTGGGTACGCCATCTCCATCGACATCGTGGTCGGGACACCCGTCGTCATTGGAGGCACCGATAAATACGATCGGCTCCGTGGGACATTCGTCCTCCCACACCAGGAACCCATCGCCATCGCTATCGAGCATCGGGCACCCCCATTGATCGACCTCCCCCTCCCAGTCCTCGTCCAGGTCATCGCAACCGGTGAACGTCTCTGGAGTGATCGCGCACCCTCGATCGTCGTAGGGCCCACTAAACCCCTCGGGCTCCGGCGGGCATTCGTGGTGTCGCCGCACGTCCAGGTCGACCTCTGCCTCTTCTCGTGGCTCCACACTGCGCTGGTAGCTCAGGCCACCGAAGACCCGCCAACTGGGATTGCCCACCCCGCTGACCACACCGCCACCGACGCCGGCCGACACCGACACGCCCCCACCGGCGTGGATATCCGTGCCGAAGAGCACCTCCAGGGGATTCTTCTCGCGCTGCGGCGACCGAAACCCCGTCGCACCAGTCATCTCCAACCCCAGATCCAGGAGCTCCGGCACCGCCTCCAGGCGCGCTCCCGCCCCGTAGGTCATCGCCGACCCCACTCCTTCCAGGTCGTGAAACTCACCGCTCCCCGACAATCGCGCACCGACGTTACCCGCCACCAGGACCGAGCCCACGGGCGTGCTAAAGCGCGAATCGGCGATCAACGCCGGGGTCACCGTCGGCGTTGACGCTCCTCGAAACTCCAGGTCATCTCCGGTGGGCACCGTGGCGTCCAACATCACGCCCAACCCCATCGCCTCATCTCGACTCGACACCAGCGTCATCTTTGCTCGGGCAAATAGATCACCGATTCCCCTGCCCTCGGTCTCGACGCCCATATAGCTGCCGTCGTGGTACATCACCACCGGCAGCCCCAGCTCCAAATTGATCCGTTCATGGACTCCGAAGCCCAGAATTGCCTGGCCCTGTACCCGCCGATTGATCAGCGCCTCGCTCTCTCCATCATCGAAGGTCACCTTCAGCGGATCACTCATCATATCAAACCACAGTCCTCCATAGGGCTGTAGATAAGTCGCCGTATCGGCGCCCTCCACGGTGATAATATGCCCTCCGGGGCTGACCGCCGGTCGAAAGGTCTGCGCGTCAAAACCACTGCTCTCGGCCGTCGCCATGCTCATCGTCGCACTCATGCATACCGCTGCCACCGCCACTGCTATCCCTACTCGCATCGTCATCATCGCCCTTCTTTAACTAACGCCCGCGGCCATACTGCCCGGATAACAAACCTGTCTTGCTGCCATTCAAACGCATAGTTGCACTCCCATCATGGATTGAAAACCCCTGTAACGCCAATTTTATCTCCCCTCTCGCCATCGATATCGGCCTCACCGCCAAAAAACCCCTTGACGCTCTGCCCTTCGTTGTCTAAATCAAGCGCTCCCGATGGGCCAGCCCAGCATCACGCCCATCATTTGCCGACGTAGCTCAGTGGTAGAGCAGCTCTCTCGTAAAGAGCAGGTCACGAGTTCGACTCTCGTCGTCGGCTTTTTTCATTTCTAGACATCGCTTCGGCGCCACGCGCCCATCAAGCCCACCATTATCACCGCCCACAGCACCGACGTGGGAGACCCACCGACGGTGGCGCAGCTACTCTCGCCCATCGTCGCGAGAGTCGTCGCCAGCGCCCCGGTCTGAACAGTGCACTGGCGGTCCATCAATGATGTATCTTATAGTGTGGACACTGCTCCTGTCGCCTTGATGCGGATACCCATGCCCGGTTCGACCCACCAACTGCCCACCATCAGCTGTCAGGAGTGCCAACGGCCCATACCGATCGCCTCGCTGAAGTCGACTCCCCGATGCCGCGATTGCCAAATCTCGCTGCCCCTCGCTCAGGAGAAACTGCCCCCCCAGATGGAACTGCTCGAGGCTTCGCCAGAAGACCTCGAGGACGAACTTCGCACCCGTGCGCTCTCCATCGCCAGCGCCCCCTCCCGAGCCAGCGAGGCCGAACAATGGGCGGTCGCCGAACATCCCGACTTCGAGATCCGACGCCGCTTGGCTGACCGCTGCGAACTGCCCGATCTGTTGTGGCACCTCGTCGACGACGACCACCACCGGGTCCGACTCTCCATCGCCCGCAATGGCCGCGACGCCAACCTCTTGAAACGCCTGGCCACCGACGACCCCGACCCCCGAGTTCGGGTCGCCGCCCTCCTCGAAAACCGCCGCAACCTCCAATATCACGGACGCCAAGAGCTGCTCGAGGCCCTGGCCAACGACCCCGACCGAGAGCTCCGACTCGTCCTCGCCAGACACCGTGAGACCCCCACGGAAGTCCTCCTGACCCTTCATGGCGATGACGACAAGGAGGTCAAAGCCGCCGCCCGCCACACGCTGGGCCGCGACGCCCCTTACCGCTGGGCCGACGGCATCGAATACGGCGTCTACACCCTGATTTTTATGGTCATCGCCAGCGGTTTGATTGCCCTGTTCTTTACCTGGCTGCTCTGATCGCGACGCCCAGGTCCACTTGCTATTGGCTCAATCGTCTTCGCCCGCTAAAAACGATACACTGTCCCTCCCCCCCTCAAATCTGGAGTACCCCGATGGACTACGCCAAGCGACAACAAATAGAGACCTATCGCCCCCTCATCGACGACGCCCTTCTGCGCATCGTCGAGACCACCGGGGGAGACCGTGAAGAAGGCACCGCTGCACTCCAGGCTATCGACCACAAGGAAGGTCCCTGGGGATACCTCAATAAAGCGGTGCAGGCCGTCCGTCCGGCCATCAATATGGAGACTATCGATGAAGTCCTGCCCCACAACTGGGTCACCGGCTTTTTAAAGGGCCGTTGGGAGAACGCAGAGATCCCCTTCAGCTACGTGGAGACGGCAGATCAGGTCGAGCCCGGCACATTTATGCGACCCCTCATCCTGGAGTACTACCCGGAAGAATCTCATGAATGCCTGAAACAGCGCACCTATGTCGGTGGCGGCGACGCCGATATCATCGCTCTCTGGAGGCGAGATGACCGCACCTCCGTATGCCATGCCCACATGGAGGGATTCTGGATCCTCGGCGAGGACCCCACGGACTTTATTGAGAAATACGCCGCCAAACTCCACGATGCAGTGGACACCGCCGGTTGAGCCGCGTCCCCCGCCGGAGGGGGACCCCTTCGCTCATCAGTTCTTCGAAATTTCAGCGACCTACCAGGTGTTGGCCTGTAAGCAAGCCTGCTTCCCAACACAATACGCTGGAGTTGCTGATGAAAATCGAAGTCTGGTCCGACATCGTCTGTCCCTGGTGCTACATCGGTAAGCGCCGCCTCGAAGCGGCCCTCGACGGATTCGACGAAGAGGTCGAGATTCAATGGCGAAGCTTCGAGCTCGACCCCGGCGCCCCCAGGCAACCGAAGCTGCCCCTCGACAAAGCGCTGGCCAAAAAATACGGGACAAGCCTGGACCGGGCCCGCCAGATGATGGCCCAGATGACGAACACCGCCAAAAAAGAGGGGCTAAACTTCGACTTCTCCATCGCCAGGGGAGGCAATACCTTTGATGCCCACCGCCTGCTTCACTACGCCGAAACCAAGGATATGCAAGATCCGATGAAGGAGCGTCTGCTCCGCGCCTATATGACCGAGGGCCGACCCATCTCGGAGCGCGATGAGCTCGCCACACTCGCCGCCGACGTCGGCCTCGACGCCGACGCCGTCCGCGCCATGCTCGAAACCGATAAGTTTGGCGACGCCGTCCGTAAAGACGAGGCCCGGGCAACAGATATCGGCGTCCGAGGCGTCCCCTTCTTTTTGATCGACGAAAGCTCCGCCCTCTCCGGCGCCCAACCGGCCGAGACCATTCGCGCCGAGCTCCAGAGGGTTGAACGCCAGCGACATGGCCCACCCTCCTCTGCAGGCCCCGGATGCGACGACGACTCCTGTGAAGTCCGCTGAGCACGTTTTCCCCTCACACTCTTCGGACACCCTTTTCGACCGTTCTTGCCCGCCTCCCCGTCTGAGTCCAAGGAGGCGCCCTATCGGACTACTTCATTGGTTTTTTCACTCCCATGTCTAGATTTGGACGCTCAAGTACACCTTAAGCGCGGAGTGGCATCATGGTCCGGACAACAACCGCAACGACATCAACAACCCAAACGACTTCCAATCGAAATCACTCGATTTACCTGCTTCAAGGAGTGGTGGCCGTCGTCCTCGGTCTGGCATTGCTCCTGGTCCCGGTGCAAACCCTTTTCGCCTTCATCATCATCCTGGGATCCTATTGGCTCGTCCGTGGATTAGCGACGCTGGCATCGCTCGCCATCGACTCCACCGATAGCGGCTGGAAGGCCTTCGTCGGGATTCTGGGGCTCATCGCCGGGGGACTGGCGTTGATGTCTCCGATGGTCACGGGGACCACCTACTTTACATACCTCATCTTCGCCATCGGCATCCAAGGTGTGTTGTCTGGAATCACCGAGTTCTACTACGGCGCCGATTATAATCAGACCAGCCTCCTCTTATTGGGCGCGGTGAGCATCCTCCTGGGTGCGGCGCTCCTCCTCCATCCCTGGGTGGCACTCGGGACTCTGGTCATGGCCAGTGGCGCGATCGCTCTTGTCGGTGGAATCATCGCCGTCGCCGCCGCCGTCAGTTCTGCCCGAAGACGGTCTCCCGTGGCCGCCTAACCCGTATTATTCATGAAACATGGGTTAATTGCTCAAATTGCAGCCGCTCCAGCTCTCCCCATCAAACCGGGGAAGCTGGGCCTATTTTTTGCCGCATTACGGTCATACAGGGGTCGCCTTCTCTTTAGATTGGCATATTTACATGCGCCCATCGAAGCGTACACCCATCGAAAACCACGGTCCCTTTTGGCGAATCAATACCGATGATATGGACGTTATCTACTCCACCATCGATGGCGAGAAATAATGGAGCGACCCCGCGCAAAACGGCGGTATCGGGGCTCGTTGGCCCGCCACGACCCTTTCGGATCGGCTGCTGTCAACTCGTGCAACAGTCGCCTATAATGGGGTGGGTAATCCCAATGCACTCCCCCCTCCTTTTGGCATCCCGTGGCTTCCGAACCCCCCATCCAACTCGGCCCCTTCCTCCTCGGCAAAAAGATTGGCGAAGGGGGAATGGGACTGGTCTTTGAGGCCGACCACTCCACCCGCGACCAGCCGGTGGCCATCAAGGTCATGACCTCTCGCCAGGCCCAGCGCTCCAAGGCTCACCGAGCCTTTCGCCGCGAAGTCCAGGCCATCGCCCGGCTCAATCACCGCCACATCATCCGCATCTTTGACACCGGCAAGATCCCCATCGAGGCCGACCGCCGCTCTTCGGGCACCCTGCTGACCGGAAGCCCTTACCTGTTGATGGAGCGCGCCGACTCCAGCCTGTTGGCGCTCAACCGCGACGAGCTGACCTGGCCTCACATCCAGACCATCCTCCATCAAGTTCTCGATGCCCTGGCCCACTCCCATGCCCAGGGCCTCATCCACCGCGATCTCAAGCCCGGCAATATTCTGGTCACCCACCACCGGGATCGATTCCGCCTGGTGCTCACCGACTTTGGCATCGCCCATGCCATCCATCACGGCCTCGACGATTCCGAACGAGACGAAGACACCCCGTCAGGAGAGCGTCCGCGGCGCATCATCGGCACCCCGCGCTACATGGCTCCGGAGCAAATCCAGGGCCAACCCGTGGAGCAGGGCCCATGGACCGACCTCTACGCCGTCGGCTGCCTGGCGCACTGGCTCTGCTGCGGTGTCCCTCCATTTAGTGGGCCGACCCGGGAGGTACTAAAAAACCACTGCCAGGCCCCCCGCCCCCCACTGATGGCGCGTATCGCCGTGCCCCGCGGCTTTCAGGCCTGGGTGGCCAGGCTGATGGCTCCCGATACGGGTCAGCGCTTTCGCCGCGCTGCCGACGCCGCCGTAGCCCTCGACAGCATCAGCCCTCGAAGTGAGGCCGATCCCGAGGTCCCCGTCGCCGACGGCCCTCCCCACCCCTCTCGCGGCACGCCCAGCACCCTTATCGTCACCGAGGATCCCACCATCCAGATCGATCGGTCGCCGCCGCCCCTTCCCTCCGGCGACGACGTCTCGTCTTCTACCCCCACACCGGCCGACCAGCTCCCCTCGAGCTGGCGCGACCTCGATCCCCAGCCAGCGCCCATGGAGTTGGATGGCGTGGGCCTGGGCCTCTTCGGCCTTCGCCCACCGCCGCTGGTGGGCCGAAAATACGAGCGCGACCACCTGTGGCAAGTCCTCGTAGACAGCATTGCCATCGGCCGTCCCCATGGTGCCGTCCTCACCGGGCCCGCTGGCATCGGCAAGAGCCGCCTGGCCTGGTGGCTCGCCACCCGCGCCCATGAGTTGGGGGCTGCCAACGTCCTCCAGGTCTCTCATAACCCCACCGCCGACCCCGCCGAGGGCCTACGTCGCCTCTTCGCCACCCATCTTCGCGCCGACCAGCGCCCACTGCCCGAGCTTATCGAGTCCCTTCGCCTTCTGCTTGGCGACGACCGCACCTCCCATCACACCCCCCTCGCCCTGGCCACCCTTCTTCAACAGCCAGAGCGCTCCGGAGAGATGACCCGATTCAACGCTCGCGAAGAGCGTTTCGCCCTCTGGCAACAGCTTCTTCGCGCCCTGGCCCGACGCCGTCCCGTCATCCTCCTGGCCGACGACATCCAGTGGGGCCATGAGACCCTGGCTTTTCTAGACTACCTCTTCGCCGACGACACCTCCGGCGATCCTCTGCCCCTGTCGATGATCATCACCGCCCGCGACGAAGATCTCCACGAGCAGCCCCGCGTCCAAAACCGGCTCCAGCAGTTTCACCGCCGTCCCTGGGTTCACCATCTGCCACTGGAAGCTCTGGACACCGACGCCCACAGGCGATTGATCACCAGCCTCATTCAACTCCACGCCCAGGTTCAACAAAAAGTCATTGAGCAGACCCGCGGAAATCCCCTCTTCGCCATCCAACTCCTCGGCGATTGGATCCACCACGGCCGCCTCCAACCCGGCGATGATGGCTTCGCTCTGCGCCACCAGCCAGATGCCGAGCTGCCTGCCTCCATCCATCAACTGCTCATCGAACGGCTGCGCCATGTCCTGGACATGATCGACCCCGAATCCACCTTCCAGTGCTGGGAAGCCCTGGAGCTCGCCGCCGTCTTTGGTCGTCAGGTCCAGGCCGACGAGTGGTCTCAGGCCCTGGCCGAAGGCGAGCTCTCGGTGCCCCCCGACCTCCTCGAGGAACTCGGCGCTCAGGGCCTGGTGGAAGCCCGCGACGATGGCTTTCGCTTTACTCAGGGGGCGATGCGCGAGTCTCTTCTGCGAAGCGCTGAGGAGGCCAAACGCCTGCCCTCGCTTCACCACCACTGCGCCCGAGCACTGCGCAGCACCTACGAGGGCTGTCCCATCTGGCTTAGCCCTCGGCTGGCTCACCACCTCCTCTCTGCTGGCGATGACGAGGCGGCCCTTGACGCCCTCCTCGACGCCAGCCGCTACTACCAGATCCGCTCCCAATTCGACGATTCCCTCCAGAGCCTCTCCCAATTCGATGACGCCCGACAGCGCGTCGGCCTCGGCGACGACGACCCTCGCGTCCTCACCGCCTGGCTAGAGCGGGCGCGAACCGATATTCGCCAACTCAATATTGCCGACGCTCAAGCCCTCCTGCATCGCTGCCGCTCCATCGCCCAGTCAAAGTCCTCGCAACACCTGGTGGCCCGCTGCGAACTCAACCTCGCCCGGGCCGCTCGCCTCGAAGGTCAGGTCGACGCAGGGTTTGAACACGGCCAGCGCGCCCTGGAACTCTTCGAATCGCTGGACGACCAATCCCTGCTTGCCGAAACGCTCTACCAGCTCAGTTGGCTCTATCGATGGCGCGGCCAACTCCCAAAGGCCCTCCACTGCACCTCCCGCGCACTCGACATTATGCTGGACATCGCCCCCGACTCCGATCGCCACGCCCGCGTCCAAAACCTGATGGGCATCCTCCTCATCAACATGGAGCGCTTCGACGAAGGCCTCGACTATACGCAGCGCGCCCTGGAGACCTTCGAGGCCCACGGCAATATCAGCGCCCAGGTGGGTAGCCTCAATAACCTCGGTGAAATGACACGCCTGCAGGGCCAACTCGACGAGGCCCGCCAATACTACGACCGGGCCTGTAAACTTGCGCGAAAGCTCCGCGGCCAGCGCGACCGCGTCTCGCGTATCAACCTCGCCTTGATCGATCTGGAAACCGGCCACCACCAGCGGGCCTACGACAACCTCAGCGACCTCAATAATAAGCGCCAGAAGCAGGCCCTTCGCGGCGGTTACCATCTCTCACTGGAAATCGGCCTCCTCTGCGCCAGCGCCGGCCTTCGCCACTGGTCGCGCTTCGACGACCACCTCCAGGTCATCCAGAGCTATGATGTCTCCACCTTCGTCGACCGCGACCTCGCTCAGGCCCTCGACTGGAGCGCCGAGCACTGCCGAGAAGCCGGCGAACACAAAAGAAGCCAGGCCGCTTCCGACCTGGCTCGAGCTCAATGGAAAACCCTCAACGCCGGGGATTGATCCCCCCGGCGCCACCCGCACTACTTATGGATTACCCCTCACGCTCGCGTCGATAGACCTCGTACATCCAATCGTAGATCGCCTCATCGGAGGGCGTTCGACCCATCTCCTGAGAGGCCTCGCGCCGAAAGGACTCCACCATCTTTCGAAGCGGTCGACGAAACTCCTCGTCTACGCTCCAGAATAGTGCCGTAAGCCGCGACACATCCCCGTGGGGCTGGCGCGTATAATTGACCACTCGATCCAGATCAGAGCCCCGGCCCTTGCGCTCCACGATCGCCATCATCTCTTGGACCGACGCCTGAAACTCAGACACCACCGGATGCTCCGACTCCAGCGCCGCTTCGCTCTCGCTCTCCACCATCACCCGCGCACTGAATTTCGCCGAGCCAAGCCCTTCACCCGGGCGATACCGCACCCGAATGCTCACGGGCTGACCGGCTTTGACATCCAGGGACTCCCGAAAGGGCACAAGGATTGACTTAACGCCCGATTCACTGGTGGTCTGAATGACGCCTTCCACGAGCTCCACCATCGAGCTGAGGCGAAGCCCACTGGCCTCCCCGCCCACCAGGGGTCGGATGATGATCGTATCATCGACCTCTGCCTGACCGGCTTTGAGCTCTCCCATCTCGGTGGTCACAAAATGCTTGGACTCACTGAGCGTGGCCACCGGCTCTCCCGCTCGACTAAATCGCGGCTCTCGAAGACTGATCCCACCAATAGCCGCCGGCAATTGCGCCAACTCCAAAAGCTGAACCACCCGCCGCGGGATCAACACCCCACCTGCATTGAGCATCTTCTCTCGGATATTGGCCAATACCGCCGCGTCCGGCCCCTCCATCATCCACGTCGACTGCGGTAAATACACCGCCACATCGACCTTCTCTTCCAGTTTCGCCGTCGCCGGCAGCGACTGCTTGATCTTGACCTTTTTGCCCAACCCTTGCGCCACCACCGCCCGCTGAAGTCGCTCCACCACCTCCGGACGCCCCTCCACGATCACCACCTCGGAGGCCTTCTCCACGACCTCGCTCAAAAAGGTCGCCGCCTGAAACCCCACCAGCGCCACTCGCGGCGCTCCCTCCACCCTTTTCAATGCCAATTGCAAAGCCCGCTGCACCGAACTTCGCCGATGGGGATCGAGTGCCACTGAGATCGCTTCACCGCCGAGTAATTCTGTCGATTCGCTCATCTTTCTCCTCCTCGAGTTCTATCCAATATATCCCATCCCAACACCGCTCCAACCATAGCTATCACTCCCCCCATCGATCTGTAAAACTACTGCTGCCCGCCACTGACGCCATCCCAAATTTGTCAACCCACCTCTCTTATGGTACCTCTGAACCCTGTCTTCGAGAACTTTGGCGGTCCCCATGGCATCGGATCATTTTGGTATGTTTTCATTTCCACGCCCACTGCACCTCGTGTCCACCCTGGCCCTGGCCCTCGGCTTTTTTGCCTTGACCTGCGCCACCTTCGGCTGCAGCGCCTCTGACGAAACCCTCAAGGGCGCCGAAGGAGAGTACTGCAACGGCGAGGATAGCGATTGCAAAGACCTGCTGGTCTGCGACGATTTCATCTGTTCGGACAACGCCAGCGGCTCCGACCAATGCCGCCAAATCTGTGACCGTCTCGACGAATGCGGTGTCGAACAACCCAACTGCCGCTCCGCCTGCCGGGCGGAGATCGCCGAATGGGGTGACGCTCAACAGGATGGCTTTCGCGATTGCTTTGTCGACGACAAGAGCTGCGAAGCACTCGACGAAAGCCCCGACCCTCCGCAGCTGTGCTACGACGAATTGCCCCTGCCCGACGACCGACGAGCGCGCTGCGAGCGCTACGTCAACGCCGCCAGCGCCTGCGGCGCCTCCATCGACGCCGTCGATGAGTTGAGCCGCTCCTGCCGACGTATGGCCCGCACCCGTGGCGATGAAGACTGGGCGGACTCCGAAGCCTGCGAGAGCTCCTTTGAGCAAAGTTGCGACGATCAACTGTCCTGCTTCCAGGACACCTTCGACCCCGATCCCGAGCTCATCGAGAGCAGCGTCGAACCGGACCCGGAACCCAACGGCGAAGACGGCGAAGACGGCGAAGAAGAAGACGGCGAAGACGAAGACGACGGATCCGGCGGCCCCGAGTTGGGCGGCGAGGTCGGTTGAGCCCTTGAATAAACCGAGGGGGTTGAACGTCCTCTAGTTGTGTCCATGAGCCTTAACCCTCATGTCCCCTAATTTTATGCTCCTTCGGCCCTTTTCCCTGGAGTTCTCATCATGCGCATAACCCTGACGATCATCGCTCTATTGAGTGCTCTTCTCATCTCATCGGTGGCCTCCGCCCATCCCGACGTCGACATCGAAGTGGGCTTTGAGAGCATCGAAGTCGAAAAGTATAAAGACGAGCTCACCCTTATCTACAGCATCGACAGCGCCGATTGGCGGCGCCTCGATCGCGCCGGCGTCACGCCCCGTGTCCACATCTATGCTCCCACTCATCGCTGCGGAGGCCAGGCCCTTCACAGCAACGTCGAGCTCACCGCTCGCGCCACCAGCATTGATCTTCCCCGCCACCGCTGCGCCGACCGCTTGACCACCGTGCGCATCCAGCTCGCCTCCGACCACGAGCGACCCTCCGGGCGCTCCGTCAACCTCGGCGGCAACCTGCGCACGATGAACGAGATCTCCATCCAATCCGTCACCCCCCGCGAGTATGACCGCTCTCGTGAACGACGGGCCCGTGATCGCCGCTACGACGACCGCCGTTATGACGACCGTCGCTACGACGATCGCCGAACCCGTGAGCGGCGGAGCACCCAACGGGATCGACGCTACGACGACCGCCGCCGCAGCCAGGAACGCAGGCGCACCGACGATCGGCGCCGTCAAGACCAGCGCCGCCGCGGTGACCGAAGCCACCGCGACCAGGGCGTCGACCGCGCCGCCCTCGTCGACGCCTGCAGCGAGGCCTCCATCACCGATCCCGAGCGCGATGACTGCATCTCCAAGGGCAACCGCATCTATGCCGAATACGCCGCCGACGCCATCCGGGCCTGCGCCGACAAGGCCCAATTCTCCTCCAATTTCCTGACCTGTGTCGATCTGGCAGCCCAGTTTCGCGTCAACCCCACCCCCTCCATCGAGGCCTGCGGCGAATACACCAACTTCGGCGGCCACTTCGAGGATTGTCTCGGCGCCGCCGCTCCCTACTTCGACGACGCCTCGCCGGTGATCCGAAGCTGCGGACAGACCACCAGCTTCTCCGGACAGGTCGCCGACTGCATCAGCGCTGCTCGACGCTAAGCCCGGCCCTACAGCAAAAAAGCCCCGCGTTCTCTGGAGCGCGGGGCTTTTTCTTTCTATCCGTCTCCGACGGTCGTTCCGAAATCAGGCCTCTTCTTCTCGAAGTCGGATCAGCAGATCTTTGGAGGCTACATCGTCGCCCACCTTCACCTCCACGGCCACCACCTCACCATCCACCGGCGCCGTGACGCTGGTCTCCATCTTCATCGCCTCCGTCGACAGTAGCGTATCGCCTCGCCGCACCTTATCGCCTACCTCTACCTCCACGCTCAGCACCGTACCCTGCATCGGTGCTCCCACCTGACAGGGGTCGCCTGGATCGACCTTGGGGCGCCCGGCGATCTCGAGCTCCGCCGACTTGTCGGGGATCACCACATCTCGCGGCTGACCATTGAGCTCAAAATAGACCCGGCGGGTCCCGTCCTCTCGGATATCGCCGATGGCCACCAACTTGATCACCAGGGTCTTTCCCTCCTCGATATCGATCATCGTCTCCTCCCCCACCTCCATGCCGTAGAGGAATGAGACCGTATCCAGGATCCGATACTCGCCAAACTCTTCGATCGTCCGCGCAAAGCCCTCATAGACCTTGGGATAGAGCGCATAGCTGATGGCATCGGAGCGCGTCGGGCGTCGCCCCAAAATCTCCTCCAGTGCTTTGCCTTTGTTGTCCCAATCATAGGGCGCCATCTGGGCCCCGGCGCGATCCTCAAGCCCCTCTTCGCCTCGCAGCACCGCCCGTCGCAACCGCTCTGGAAAGCCCTGGTAGGGCTGGCCCATCTTTCCCTTGAAGAAGTCGACCACGGACTGCGGAAAGTCGATATCCTCTCCCCGATCGGACATCTCGTAGATCGCCTCAAAGCTCAGATCATTTTGCACCAAAAACATCGCCATATCGGCCACGACCTTGCTCGTCGGCGTCACCTTCACCAAACGACCAAGTTCCTTATCCACGCGCTGATAAGTCTTTTTGATCTCTGACCACCGATCGCCTAGTCCCAGCTCGATGGCCCGTGGCCTCAGATTCGAGTACTGCCCTCCCGGGATCTCGTGATTGTAGACATCGGTCGTCGACGCCTTTAGCCCCGACTCAAAGGGGTAGTAGATCTCGCGCAACTGCTCCCAATGCTCCGCCAGACGCTCCAAATTCTCCACGTCCAACTGCGGCCGTCGCCGCTGGCCGTCGAGGGCGTTGACCAGAGCATTCATCGAGGGCTGACTGGTCAACCCCGACATCGACGAAATGGCACAATCGACGATATCGACGCCCGCATCGGCGGCCATCAACAGCATCGCCACGCCATTGCCCGACGTATCGTGGGTGTGAAGATGAATTGGAAGATCCACCGCTGATTTGAGCTCCTCCACCAAAATCCGCGCCGAATAGGGCTTTAGAAGCCCCGCCATATCCTTGATGTTAAGGATATGCGCCCCCCTTTCTTCCAGCTTTTCCGCCAGATCCACGTAGTAGTCCAGCGTGTATTTATCCTCGTCGGGATCGGCCACATCTCCCGTATAGCAGATCGAGGCTTCCACGATCTTGCCCGACCGGGCGACCTCCTCGATGGCCAGCTCCATATTGGGCACATAATTCAGGGCGTCGAAGATCCGGAACACATCGATGCCCGACTCCGCCGCCTCCTCCACAAAGGCACGCACCACATTGTCGGGATAATTCGTATAGCCCACCGCATTTGCCCCCCGCAGAAGCATCTGAAATAGCGCCCCCGGCATCGCCTGACGCATCCGATGCAACCGCTCCCATGGATCCTCCTGGAGAAAGCGCATGCACACATCAAAGGTCGCCCCACCCCACATCTCATAGGAGAAGAGATTTGGAAGCATCCGGTCCGTCGCCGGGGCCACGTCCAGCAGATCCCTGGAGCGCACCCGAGTCGCCAAAAGCGACTGGTGGGCATCGCGAAAGGTCGTATCCGTGACCAGCAATTCGTCGCGATCGCTGATCCACTTCGACAGGCCCTGAGCGCCGCCCTGCTCGAAGGCTCGATAGGCCGGTGACTTCGGCGCCCGTCCCTGAGCCTCTGGGGCCTCGGGCACGATCAACGGCTCCGGCCGCGCGATTCGATTCTTGGCCCCCGGCGGCCCATTGACCGTGATATCGCCCAGCGCCCGCAGCGCCTTCGTGCCCCGGTTTCGCCGCTTGGGAAAGATGAACAGCTCCTTGGTCTCATCCACAAAGCGCGTATAGGTCTCGCCCCTCAAGAACTCCGGATGGCGCACCACATTTTGCAAAAAGGGCAGGTTCGTCTTCACCCCCCGGATTCGAAACTCCGCCAGGCTTCGCCCCAGCCGCCGCGCCGCGTCGTAGAGGTCGCGCCCCTTGGCCGACACCTTCACCAACAGGCTATCGTAGTGGGGCTGCACCTCCGAGCCCGACCCGCCGACCCCGGCGTCGAGGCGAATGCCGTAGCCCGCCGCCGACCGATAGGTGATGATCCGCCCCGAATCGGGCGCAAAATCATTGGTCGGATCTTCCGTCGTCACCCGCGCCTGAATGGCCTGCCCCTCACAGGTGACCTCTGACTGATCACCGATGCGAATGGCGTTGCCATCCAGGGCCTCTCCATTGGCCACGTGGATCATCGCCTCGATCAGGTCGCGACCCGTCACCATCTCCGTGACCGTATGTTCCACCTGAATCCGCGTATTGACCTCGATGAAGAAGATCTCCGGCTTGCCGCTGCTCTCGTCGACCAAAAACTCCACCGTTCCCGCGCTCTCGTAATCGACCTCGTCGGCGATCGCCAGGGCATAATCGTGGAGCTTCTGGCGCACGGTCTCGTCCAAATTGGGTGCTGGCGCCAATTCCACGACCTTCTGCAGGCGCCGCTGTACCGAGCAATCACGCTCAAATAGATGGACCCGATTGCCCTCTTTATCGCCCAGAACCTGAACTTCAATGTGACGCGGTCGCTGGAGGTAGCGCTCCAAAAATAGCGCCTCGCTGCCAAAAGCGGCCTTCGCCTCGCTCATCGCCGCCCGCACCGCTTGCTCCAACTGAGCTTCCGATTGAGCCACCCGCATCCCTCGACCGCCACCACCAGCAGCGGCCTTCACCAACATCGGATAGCCGATCTCGGCGGCCTTTTCCTTGGCCTTGTCGATATCGCTGATCGCCTCTTTGGTCCCCGGCACAATGGGCACCCCCGCAGCCTGGGCCACCTCTCGGGCCTGGATCTTGTCGCCCAACTGGCGCATCACCTCCGGTGGCGGCCCGATCCACACCAACCCGGCGTCCAGCACCTGCTTTGCAAAATCGGCGTTTTCACTCAGAAAACCATAGCCCGGATGAATGGCATCCACCCCCTTTTTGAGAGCCAGATCGATGATCGCCTCCCCGTCCAGGTAGGCCTCCACGGGCTTTCCCTTCTCCCCCACTTGATAGGCCCGATCCGCCTTATAGCGGTGAATCGAGAGCCGATCTTCCCAGCTATAGATCGCCGTCGTCGCTATCCCCAGCTCCGTGCAGGCTCGAAATATTCGAATGGCGATCTCGCCGCGGTTGGCAGCGAGCACATTGCGGATCCGTCGTTCCATCAATTTTGACCCCGGCATTACAGAAATTCATCAATCCATTAGCGTCGACATCTCTTTTAACGCGCTTTCAAACCCCGCTTAATCCGCAGAGCGGCGAGGATATCTCACTCTTCAATCTCGAATACATTGGACCGGACTCCATCTGGCCCATCATTATCCTCGCCGGCACCGCTTCCCCCCTCGCCGACCTCGCCGAGGTCAAAGGTCGTAAACTCATCGATGGAGACCTCTGCGCCACGGCTCATGATCCCCACCGAAGCTCCGCCCATTCCCCCAGATCCACCTCCGCCAGTCCCACCAGTTCCTCCATCGCCACCATCGCCACCCATCCCCTTTTCAACCCCGTCAATGGTGAGGTCCACTTCCGTTCCTTCCCCGCCGGCTCCGCCCGTCCCCCCGGTACTCCCCGCTCCCCCCTGGCCACCATCGCCACCATCACCGGTCATCAACTCGCTGGCCTCCAACACCAACGGCGTCTCGTAGGCCATCACGGCGATCGATGCCCCACCCCAGCCACCTCCCCCTCCGGGACTACCTCCGCAGCCACCACTTCCCCCGCCACCTCCGCCTCCGGCGGGCAACACTGAACAATTGCATCCATCGAAGATGCATAATTCCCAGTCATAACCCCCGGCTCCTCCTCCGCCACCTCCCCCACTTCCCGGCTCTCCATCTTCGCCGGACTCCCCGGAAACCCCCGTATAAAATGCCCTGTCGCCAACCTCGATCATCAGCTCTCCATCCAGACTCTCCCCGTCGGCCCCATCGTCGCCATCGGTCCCGGCCTCTCCCTGGTCTCCATCGCCCGGCGTGCCATTGCCATCGCAACCTGCATCGCCACCCAGGTCTCCCCCTCCACCACCGTCTCCCGGGGCTTGTCCGCGTCCATCATCGCCACTGTCGGACGGGCCATCTACACTCCCACCCAGCCCCCCATCGCCGCCCCCGACGTCTTCGCCATCGCAACTCTGCTCCCCTCCTCGTCCCTCGTGATCCGGATCATCGACGACCGGCGACTCCTGGCCCCGTTCTCCATCGCTGCCATCGATCCCCACCAAACCAAAGCCACCAGAGCCCCCGACCCGACCATCTCCCGCCACTACTTCCACATGGGATAACACCAACTCCTCGACCTCCTGGGCGCTGATGCCCACCGAGCTCATGTCCAGGGCTGCCGACTCCGAGAGTCCAAGCGGCCCTATCGACAACAGTTGAGCATCATCGGCCTCCACCCGGAGCAACTGGAGCTCCACCGGCTCCTCCACCCCTTCGATCACCACCGGCCGATGCCCATTATCTACACCTACCCCGCTGATCACCGTCTCGTACTCCTCACCGCGCTCCCAATCCCCATTGCCGGCATCGAAATACCCGCCGAATAAGCTAATGGGCTCGCTCAACACCACCTGCTCTTCGTAGACCCCTTCGGCGATATAGATCTGGTCTTTTTGCTCATCATCGGTCGCCAACTCGATGGCCCGGCCAATCGTCTCCACCGGACGCGTCCGAATCCCGTCGTTATCATCATCTCCAAAGGTCGACACAAAGATCGCCCGATCGAAATCGCCGTCGAGCCCATCGCAATTGCCGTCCTCGAACCCCACCGGATCGGGATGATCCGTGGGTGCGCATTCACACCCGGTACCCGGGTCCTCATCCTCCGTAAAATACCCCTCGTCGCAACTCGCGATCGAGCAACTTCCATCGGTTGTGCACTCCCCCGTTCCGTTGGCGACCTCGCAATCGCAGGGCTCGCAGATCTCGCCGACCACCACCGAATCCTCGTCGCATTCACAGCTAATCTGTGCCTGGTCGTCCTCCACACAGCTTCCACCCTCACCGCAATCAAAACCCTCACACCCCGAGATGCACTCACTGGCCTCGCACTGCTCATCGCCACTGCAATCGCTGGCCTCCCGACATTCGATGCACTCATTGGCCTCACACACCCCTTGCGCGCAATCCTCATCTTCGACGCACTCTGGCCCATCCGGCGCTGTATCGTCGCTGATATTGCAGGCTCCCAGCCCCACCATCAGCAGGATCGATACCGTGATCAGCACAACCCAAGCGGCGAGGTGACGCACCATAAGCTCTTCTCCAGCAGCAGCGATATCATGGTCGAACCATCATCTTACCACCCTTGAGCACACATCGAAATGCACTCTGTCCCCCTATTATCGCCCCTTTCTTCCCACAACCCGGCACCAACGCCAAAAGGCGGAGGAGCAGGGAGCGCGCCCATACCCTTCCGCCTTC
>CAYQBU010000023.1:0-32557 GCA_964415785.1 uncultured Bradymonadales bacterium | reverse complement strand
AATAAATTTGCCGGGTTCTACGGGGCAGTGCTCAATATTGCGCGCATTCCCTACCAGGGGGTGATCGCGGTGACGTTTGTGATTTTTCCACTGATCAGCGAGGCGACGTTTCATCAGGATGAGGAGAAGACACGGGGCTATATTCGAGAGACGCTTCGTTATTGCCTGATCATGATCGGGGTGGGGGCGATGCTGCTGGCAATGAATGCCGACGGGATCGTGGGCGGGTTGTACTCCCCGGAGTATCAAAATGCGGCACTTGCGCTGGCGATCTTGAGCGTGGCGATCATTTTCTTCGCCCTCCTCTACGTGACGTCGACGATGATCATCGGATCGGGTCATCCGACGGTGGCGGTGGTGATCATGGCGGTGAGCATGGTGATAAGTGGGGTGCTCAATTATTTCTTTATTCGTGGGGTCCACCGGGAGGCGGTGGATGCCATGGAGGCGTTGCCGACGCGGGTCGGGGGGGAGGGGGCGAGCGACCAGGTGCACCACGCCGTTCAGATCGCGTCGGCCCACGCCGACGTGGCGGCGCCCTGGCTGGTGGAGTCGACGCGCTATATGCAAGTGGCGGCGACGGCGACGATGATCGCGATGGCCGTGGGGTTTGGATTGAGCGTGTTGTGGCTGTGGCACCGCTATGGAGCGCGGCCGCCGGTGATGACGATCTTGCGTCTGGGGCTGGTAGCGGCCATTCTCTACGGAGTCGATGAGCTGGTGGCGCTACCGGTGGCCCTGGTCGAGGAACACGGCCAGTTGATTTACCTGGCGATGGTGGTGGCCAAGATGGTGCTCATGGGGGTGGTGGCACTGGTGGTGCTATTTTTGGGACGGGAGTTTACAGCCACCGATTGGGAGCGCTTCAAGACCGTGCTGAGCGGTGGCTCAGGTGAGAATAATGAGGACGAAGAGGAGCAAGGATGAACAAGCAATGGATGGCGATCACGGCGGCCGGTTTGACCCTTATGGGGTTGATGTGGATGGCGACGGGATGTTCGACGGTCAATGAGGATGAAGAGGGGGATCCGGCGGAGTTGGAGGAGATGGCTCAGGGCTTTCACACCAACTTGCGGTGGGCGCGCTACGACCATGCCCGGGACCAGGTCCACGATGCCTACCGACCGACCTTCGATGGAATCTTCGAAGAGCGGGGCGATGATTATGAGATCGTGGATATGCGTTTTAAGAGGGCAGAGGTCGTCGAGCAGGGCCAAGAGGCCCATATTCAGGTGGAGCAGAGCTGGTATGTGCTGCCGAGTACGACGGTGGATACAGAGCGTTTTATTGAGCGCTGGGTCTACGAAGATGGTCGCTGGTGGATGCGCGACCGAATGCTGCGAAGCGAATTTCGAGAGCAGGGAGAGCTCTTCGATAGTGAGCTGGAGGAAGGCGAGGACCCAGAAGTGGTCGAGGCCGGGGAGTAAACGAGGGTGAGTTACCTACCCAGAGAAGCGTCGGGGTATATGGAGGCCATTCAGGTCTACTTTACGGAGGTCACCGAGAAGGTGGCGGTCTTTGGGGCCCGAGACCGGGTGTTGCTCCGGGAATGGAAGCAAGAGGGACGGTCAGCGCGTGTGGTGTGTCGTGGGATCCGGGAAGCGGTTAAAGCCTTTGATGAACCGCCGCGTTCGCTGTGGCAATGCCGAAGTTTTGTGGACCAACAGTGGGAAGATACGCGGGAGCGAGCGGTGGGGGCTCATGCGCCGGTAGAGGAGCAGGAGGAGGCCTCGGATAAGGAGGGCGAAGATCATCAGCCGCTGGTGGTTCAACTGCGAATGGCCATCGAGAGGGCGGGAAAGCGAAGCGACGAAGAGCGCTTTCGCGAGGCCTATCGAAAGGCCTGGCGACGCCTTGCGGAGCTCGCCGGCGAGGAGGGCCCGGTGGGCCTGGCGCAGGTGGAAGCCCTGGATCAGGCGCTGGTGGAGGGATATCTGGAGGCCCTCAGCGATGAGGAGAGGCAAGCGCTGGAGGCGTCACTCGAGGATCAGCACAGTGGGTGGATGGAGGCGATGAGCCGGCGGGCGAGGCGACAGCATCGCCAGGCTCAGCGGAAGCGGGCGCTCATCGAGGATTACGGCCTGATCGACGTTCTCAAGCAAATCAAATGAATCCTCGTCATGGGAAGCAAAAGGCGTTAAGGTAGGTGACGAGCCACATTGGTTGAGTAATGACGAAGTCAATAATGAAATTTTTAGGTCGACGTTTTTGGGTCTGGACGGGAATGATTCTGTTGATGGGGGCCTGCTCGACTCCGTCGGGGCGTCAGGTCCAGGACATCGACAGCTCAGACGAGCGCATTCAGCTCATCTACGATGAAGAGACGGCTGAGGGAGAGCACGAAAGAGGTGTGGTGGAGTGCGACCTCGTCGATGGGGAAGTGAGCAATTGCAGGCGTCTCAACGTGGAGTACCAATGAGGGACGCGATGACAAAAGTGGCGGCGTTAGCGGCGCTGATGATGGTGCTTTTGGGATGCGCTCAGATGGAGCCGACGATGCATGAGCTGGCCTCCGATCCGTCGGGGGATCTGGTCTATCTCAAGACCCTGGATGGGCAATTGGGGTATCACTTCTGGGTTTGCCATCGAGAAGGGCAGCGGGAGATGGCCTGTGAACGGCTCTGCGATCACGATCGCTTCGATGATCGCCTGTGCGCTCCGGAGTACCACCATGAATTCGGCGCCATCAGTCGGCCCGACAGCACCCGTTTGGTGCAACGCGAGCAGCGCCGGGCCCGTCAAGAGATGGAGGAGGCCGTCGACGAGGCACGCGACGCAGAGCGTCAGGAGCCGCGCCGTCGAGGTCCGTCGCGCTCGGAGGAGGACGAGGATGAAGACGAGCGCAGTCCGAGACGACAGGAGCAGGACGAGGACGAAGGAGTGGACGAGGACGACGGGGATGAACCGAGCAATGGAGCGCTGCCATGAGAAATTTACGAAGTCTATGGGTCGCGGTGTTGTTGGCAGCGGTGGTGCTCGGCGGATGCACGACGGCGGCGCCGGACTACGAGTATATTACGGGGGTCGATATCATCGGTGATCGAAGCGTGAAGTACCTCTATCTCCCCGGCGAGTCGTCGATGGCCGGGGATAGCTACCACGATCAGGCGATTGCCGTCGAGATCTGCAGTCTGGAAGAAGAGGGCGGTCGCCTGGTGGAGAGAGATTGTGAGCTGAGTCGATTGCTCAAGACCGAGGAGTACCGATGAAGCGCGCCAGGAGTTGGCAAGGATGGATTGCCGTGGGGCTTGTGCTGGGCGGACTGGCATTGGCCTCGGGGGGATGTACGGCCGACGCTCATAGTCGGCAGGTGGAGATGACCCACTGGTATGACGAAGACACCTTCGTGATGGTCTATACCCGTCAGCAAAAGATGGGGACCATCCGGGGGATCTTTCGGCCAGAGGCCAAGACCAATCATCTTCAAGTGTGTCAGGTCAACGACGACAATGAAGTGCGCTGTGAGCACCAGCGCCAGGTATCGAATATACTCAATCCCCATATGAGGGATGAAGCCACGCTGAGAGATTAAACATGAACCAACGAACGATGAAGAAGCGGTGGAATGCGGGCCTGGGGTTGGGCGCTTTGGCTCTGATATTGGGGTTGATGGTGCTCAGTGGATGCTCGGACGACGAGGATGACGAAGCAGAGATCGATGCCAGAGAGACCCATCTTCGCTGTGGAGAGGAGCGGCCCGAAGGGGTGGCGCCCGCGCCGGAATTGAGGGCCTATTCGGGCGGGGAGTGCCCGTCGATCGAGCCGGGTTTCAATACGATTGAGAGCTCTGGAGAGGAGCGCGAGTTCTTGCTCATCGCCCCCGAGGATTGGGATGGCGACACACCGCTTCCGACGATCGTGATGTGGCATTGGCTCCAGGGCACGGCGCAGAGCTTTGCCGATCAGGGCGAGCTCCAAAAGGCGGCCAATCAGGTGGGCTTTATGGCGATCATCCCGGAGTCCAAAGACGGGGCCGCCTTTCAGTGGCCTTTTACGACGGGCAGTGGCGATACGCCGGAGCGAATCCAGGAAGAGGTGACTTTTTTCGACGATATGCTGGCCTGTTCCAGTCAGGCCTATGAGATCGATCGGGAGTGTATCTCCAGCGCCGGGATCAGTGCCGGGGCGCTGTGGACGTCGCAACTGATCCAACATCGAAGCGATACGCTGGCCAATTTTGTGGCCCTGTCGGGCGGCGTGGGCCCTGGCGAAGACGATGACGTAGACGATGACTTCACAGAGGCCATCCAGCCCTGGGAGGGAGCAGAGCGGAAAATCCCCGGGGTTGTGTTGTGGGGAGGGCCCGAAGATATCTGTTTCATCAATTTTGAGGATACCTCCCGGCTGCTCCAGTTTGGGTTGGAGGATGATGGGCACTTCTTTTTGGAGTGCATCCACAATTGTGCCCATACGGAGCCGCCGACGCACCCCGCGGAAGGAGAAGCGCCGATGGCGGCGTTCTGGGAGTTTACGTTGGACCACCCGCGGTGGGTCAGCGAGGGAACGTCGCCCTATGAGCATGAGGGCATTCGCAGCGACTTGCCCGACTGGTGCGGAATCGGGATCGATGGGGCCGATATTCGAACTATCGACGACTGTGGCGATCCCGATTGCTGAATAAGCTCTGAATCAGAGAAGTTGGAGCAGGCGTTGGAGTGCGGGGCCGGCCTGGGCCTCGATCTTGAGGTCCGCCTCCTCATCACCGCGGGTATTGCCGAGGTTGAGGAGCACCACCGGTTTGTGCTGGGCGCAGGCTCTTTTGAGGAAGCGGTAGCCGGAGTAGACGGTCAGCGAGGAGCCAACGATCAGGAGCATCGAGGCGTCGTCGAGGACTCGCCAGGCCCGCTCCAGGGTGGGGGCGGCGACGTTTTCGCCGAAGAAGACGACGTTTGGTTTGAGGATGCCCGAACAATGCGGGCAATCAGGGATAGTAAAGGAACGGGGAATGTCGGGGATCGCCACGTCGCCATCGGGAGCGATTTGTGCGTGGTGATTGGTCCAGCCGGGGTTGAGGTCTTGGATTTGGTGCTGGATACGGGTCCGCGAGCAGGTGGTGCGGCAATCGAGGCAGATGACCTCGTCGAGGGTGCCGTGGAGTTCGATGACTTGCTGGTGGCCAGCGTGGAGGTGCAGGGAGTCCACGTTCTGGGTGATCAGGCCACTGAGAAGATCGCGAGACTCAAGGGCTGCCAACGAGCGGTGAGCGAGATTGGGCTTTACGCCGGCGATGCGAGGCCAGCCGATGGCGCTTCGAGCCCAGTACCGGCGCCGGGCGTCCTCGGAGTTGACGAAGGTCTGATAGAGGATGGGAGAGCGCTCTCGTTTAGAGGTCTGGGGCCCGCGGTAGTCGGGGATACCGGAGGCCGTGCTGCAGCCCGCGCCGGTGAGAACGGCACAGCGATGTTGACTCAACAGCTCTGCAAGATGGGGCAGGGCCCTGAAGTCAGAAGGTTGGGAGGGAACGAAATCGGTGGAGATGGGTGGCAAGAGACGCTCCGATGGAAGTCGCACAGTCGGCCTGGCCACCGAAGATAAGGAGCGGGCACGGCTGGCTATTCCCATGCGATCCGTGCCTCGATCAGAGACTAAAGAGAATCAAAAAGATCATGGCCCCCAGCAGGGCCAGCCAGATGGCGACGGCGGTGATCGTGGAGCGTCGCGCTCGTTCGGCCTCGTACCAGGAGCTGGGTCGAATGCCCTGAATGAGGAAGGTCAGAATACCGGCGAGATTGATGGCGATGACATTGGTGGTGGTCAGCAGAGCTGCCCCCAGGGCGGCCTGGAAGTCGCCAATAGCCAGCAGCATCCCGGTTGCGGCAAGAGGAGGCAGAAGAGCGACAGCGACCATGACACCGATCAGAGCAGCGGAGACCCCACGGGTCACGGAGAGGACGCCGGCGGATCCGGCGGCGAGGGCGAGCATCACATCGCCAATATTGACGGAGGTGCGGGAGGCGACCTCATTGACGTTGGGATCGACGCCAAATAGGAGGGCGATGACCACGGATAGGAGGAGGCCTATCAGGAGGCCAATGAGGTTGATGCGAAGGGAACGTCGCAGCAATTTCATATCGGCAAGGGTGGTACTGAGGGCGAGGGCGATATTGGGACCGATCAAAGGGGCGATGACCATGGCGCCAATGACCACGGCCGTGCTGTCGCGGAGCATGCCGGCAGAGGCGACAATGGTGGATAGGGCCACCAGGGCGTAGTGCACAGAGGAGACGCTGATGGAATCCTTGACGTCTTCGTAGATCTCGGCCTGGCTGATGCGGTGGGTCTCAACATTGCCAGAGGTTGTGTCGTCGGTGATCGGAGGCTCGACCTCGGAGGACGACTCTTCCTCGTCGTAGCGCGGCAGGGTGGTCAATACCTCGCTGATGACAAGACGGAAGTGCTCTTCGTCTTTAAGGTGAGCGTCCAGGTGGTCGATCAGCGACTCGGTGTGGCGGGTCTGGACGAGAAGTTGAATGACCCGACGGTCCTCGTCGTCCACCAGGACCCGACGGTCAATAAGCGGGGGGAGGTCGGCGTCGTCGGCCGACGGCAAGTCAATATGACCGTCGGGAAGATAGACATCAATGCGGCGAAGTGCCACTGGAGAGCCTGTTTTCAGAAAGCAATTATTCCACGGGTGAATCGGGGTCAATTATAGAGGTGTTGGCGACTGGATTGCACGCTCCGAGAGGGCGATGAGCGCAGCAATATTGGTGGTGTGCTTTGAGGGCAGGGATCAAATCCACTAGGATAGGAAGAGAAAGCAAGATTCGAGTTAGCCATGAAAGCCAACAGAAAAGGAATGCGTATGCGGATGATGGTCGGGATGGTGGCGGCGGTTGCGGCATTGATGATGGCGATGAGTGTGGCCTCGGCGGAGGTCTCTCATCTGGAGGGGAGCTATGAATTCAATGAGGCGGAAAGCGATGAGATGATCGATGCGTTTATGCCGGCCATCGATGAGATGAGCCGTTTCAAGAGGGGATTTGCTCGTCGAGCGGTGCGAGGTGAGCCCGACCCATCGCCGGTGTTGCGCATCGAGGTCAGTGACGATGAGGTGGCGCTGCACTACGAGGAAGAGCCGACGGTGCGACTTCCCCTCAGTGGAGAGCAGGTGCGCCACGAGGAGCACGACGGCGATATCCGAAAGGTGTCCGCCAGGGTGGAGGGCCAGGTCCTGGTATTGGATAGCGACGTGGAAGAAGGTGAGTATACGACGCGCTACGAATTGGATGGAGATCAGCTCAAGATCACCAGCCATATAGACTTTGAGGACCTGCCCAAAGTGGTGGAGTATAATCTGGTCTATCAGGCTCGATAAGGTCAGGGTTGGGGGGAGTTGCCCTGAAAGAAGGGAGCGGTGGCGTGGCCTTCGCGGCTGATGTCGTCGCGTTTGAGGACCTTCCAGATGGTGCGAGCCAAGATCTCGAGGTCCACCAACAGGTTTTGGTTATCGACATACCAGACATCGAGCTCGAATTTTTCGTCCCAGGAGAGATCGTTTCGGCCGTTGACCTGGGCCCAGCCGGTGATGCCGGGGCGCATTTCGTGGCGGCGATTCTGACGCTCGTTGTAGAGGGGGAGGTAGCGCATCAGGAGGGGTCGGGGGCCGACGAGGCTCATATCGCCCTTGAGGACGTTGAAAAGCTCGGGAAGCTCATCGATGGAGGTGGAGCGAAGAAATTGACCAAAGGGGGTCAGGCGCTCCTCGTCGGGGAGCAGGTCGCCATTGGCGTCCCGCTCGTCGGTCATGGTTCGGAATTTGTAGATGGTAAAGGGCTCCCCGTGGAGGCCCGGTCGGGTCTGGGTAAAGAGGATGGGGCTTCCCAATTTGAGTCGCACGCCGATAGCGGCACCGGCGAGGACGGGAGAGATAGCGACCACACCGAGACCGGTGGCGACGAGATCGAAGAGGCGTTTGGCATCCATCAGCGCACCCAGGGTCAGAAGAAGAGGGGGGCCCATAAATATTTGGACAGGACGCCCGAGGTCAATAGGACCCATGGCAGAAGGTCGGGGTCAGCTTTGAAAAGGCCCACCCCTATGCTAGATAAGCCGGATTTGTAAGGTCTCGAGGACGACGACTAACCATTGAGGAGTTTGGACGTGGGTAAAAATTACAAGGACACGCTAAATCTGCCCTCCCGCGACTTTCCGATGCGGGCCAACCTGGCCGATCGGGAACAAGCACGCATCGATTGGTGGAAGGAACATAAGATCTATGAGTCGATGGTGGAGGCCAACGGCGAGGCCGACGACAACGAGGCGTTCATCCTCCACGACGGCCCGCCCTACGCCAATGGAAGCATTCACCACGGCCATATCCTCAATAAGGCGCTCAAAGATTTCGTGGTCAAATTCCGCAATATGGTCGGTGAGGCCTGCCAATACGTGCCCGGTTGGGACTGCCACGGCTTGCCCATCGAGCATAAGGTCGACGAGGAACTGGGCGACAAGAAGCGCGAGATGAGCCAGGTCGAGATCCGTCAGGCCTGCCGAGAGTATGCAGCGCGCTTTGTCGACGTTCAGCGAGAAGAGTTTAAGCGGGCGATGATCTTCGGCGATTGGGATGACCCCTATGTGACGATGTCCCACCAGTACGAGGCGGAGACGGTGCGTCAACTGGGCGAGTTCTTCGAAAAGGGCATCGTCTACAAGGGATTTAAGCCCGTGCACTGGGATTGGGATGCCAATACGGCGCTGGCGGAAGCAGAGGTGGATTACGAGACCTTCCGGACTGCGCATGTGTATACAAAATTTCCCTTTCCAGAGGTGCCGGAGTGGTTGAAAGAGGCGACGGGAGAGCGAGATGTTTTTGTTCTGATATGGACGACGACCCCCTGGACGCTGCCGGCCAATCTGGCGATCGCGCTGAATCCAGATCTCAACTACCAGGTGGTGGAGGTCGATGGAGAAGCGCTGGTGATGGCCGAGGGATTGCGCGACAGTGTGCTCTCCGATTGCAATGTCGAGGACTTTGAGGTCCTCAAGGACTTTGAGGGGCGCGAATTGGTCGGCGAGTTGGGCGTCGGTAAGGGGTTGAAGGCGCAGCATCCCTGGCTGGAGCGCGACTCCGTTCTGCTTCCCGCCGACTATGTGACCCTGGATCAGGGGACGGGATGTGTTCACACCGCTCCTGGTCACGGTCAGGAGGACTTCGAGCTCGGTCAACACTTCGACCTGGGCGTGGTCTGTCCCGTCGATGAGAACGGATTGTTTCGCGAAAACGATGAAAATGCGGAGGAGTTTGGCGGAGAGCATGTCTTTCGGGCCAACAAACAGATCGCCACGAAGCTCAACGACATGGGATTGCTTCTCAATGAGCCCGGCGAGCGGGTGACCATTGATCGCTATCCCTTTGGATGGCGGAGCAAGAAGCCGGTGATCTTTCGGGCCACGGAACAGTGGTTTGTGGCCATGGAGCCCGAGACGGTGGGTGATGGCGACGGCTTTCGTCTCCGAGAGCAAGCGCTCGAAGAGATCGAGCGCGTCGATTGGGTACCCGATTGGGGCAAAGAGAGGATTCGGGGCATGGTCGAGGGGCGCCCCGACTGGTGCATCAGTCGCCAGCGCATCTGGGGCGTGCCGATCACGGTGATGTATTGCAAGGGATGCAATCAGGAGCTGGCCACCAAGGAGATCGCCGATCACGTGGCGGATATGGTGGAGGAGGAGGGCGCCGATGTGTGGTTTGAGCGCGACCCCTCGGAATTGGTGCCCGAGGGTACGAGTTGTCCGGAGTGCGGTGGCCAAGACTTTCGCCGCGAAAAAGACATCATGGACGTCTGGTTTGATTCCGGAGTCTCCTGGGCTGCCGTGCTGGATAAGAAGCTCGGCCTCGGCGATCAGGCCAACCTGTACCTCGAGGGAAGCGATCAGCACCGGGGTTGGTTCCAGTCGAGTCTGCTCTGTGGCGTCGTCTCCCGAGGGCATAGCCCGTATAAGACGTGCTTGACCCACGGGTTTGTGACCGATGAAAATGGCAAGAAATACTCGAAATCGAGCAAGAATTTTGAGCCGCCACAGGAGATGATCGACAAGTACGGCGCCGAGATTTTGAGGCTCTGGGTGTCGGCCGTCGATTACCGCGGTGATGTGGCCCTCTCCGACGAGATCATCGGTGGGGTCACCGATGCCTATCGAAAGATTCGAAATACCTTCCGGTTTTTGCTCGGAAACCTCAGCGACTTCGATCCATCGGATGTGATGGATGTGGAAGAGATGGTGGAGATCGATCGATGGATCCTCCACCGCACGGCGGAGGTGATCGAAAAGATCGAGGATGCCTATCGAAATTACGAATTTCACACCGTCTATCACACGCTCAACCAGTTCTGCACCGTTGAGCTGTCGAGCATCTATATGGATGTGACCAAGGACCGGATGTATTGCGAAGCCCCCAATGGGGCTCTTCGGCGCTCCGGCCAAAGCGCCTATTGGCTGGTGCTCCAGGCCCTGGCGAGGGCAGCGGCTCCGATTCTGTCGTTTACCGCCGAAGAGGTGTGGGAGCACCTCGGTGGTGGCGATGAGAAGGCAGACAGCGTCTTTCTGGCTGGATTCCCCGAGGGAAGCGACCAGTGGAGAGACGACGCGCTTGGTGCGCGCTGGGAAGAACTCATCGAGGTGCGACGCCGCGTTCAGCGCTCGCTAGAGAGTGCTCGAAAGCCCCAGGATGGTGGCGATCCGCTGATCGGCAGCAGTCAGGAAGCAGAGGTTCGAGTGGCTGCGTCGGGAGCGACCCTTGAGTTGCTGCAGGATTACGAAGAGGGACTCGCCGAGTTATTGATTGTCAGTGATGCACAAGTGGTCGCTGAGGAGTCCATCGAATCGGGGGCGGTGGAGCCCAAGATCAGCGCGTCGACGGGCAATAAGTGTCCGCGATGTTGGAATTTCTGGGTGAGCCCGGAGAGCGACTCCGAGATCTGCGGTCGCTGTGAAGAGGTCGTGCAAGGGCTAGAGGAATGAAGAGAGAGTCGATCAAAAAATACGTGCTCTTTTTGGTGGCCATGGCTGTGTTGGCGGGCCTGGACCAGTGGACCAAAAAGATCGCCGAGGACCGCCTGGCGACGCAGAATATGTCGCATATGTATCTGGAGGTTGAAGAGGGCTCTGAGGGGGTGAAGCTCTTTGAGTTCTTGGATAGAGAATTGCGGTGGAACTCGGAGGCAGAAGTCGACGAGATTGCTCGCCTCCATGCCTCACTGGAAGGGGGGGCGCGGTTGAGTCCGGAGAGCACCCTGGAGGCGGGTCAAGTCGTCGAGATCAGCCAGCGAGACATCGTGGTGATCGAGGATTTCTGGGATTTTCAGTACACGCGAAACCCGGGGGCGGCGTTTGGTATCCTGGCGGATGCAGACGAGGATTTCCGAAAGCCCTTTTTCATCATTGTCAGTCTACTGGCGGTGGGGATTATCCTTGGCCTACTGCACGGGATCACGCTGAAACAGCAATTGCTCTTCTGGGGGTTGACGCTCATCGCGGCGGGAGCGGTGGGCAACTTTATGGATCGCCTCCAATTTGGGTATGTGGTGGACTTCATCGTCTGGAAATATACCGATGAGCATCGGTGGCCGACGTTTAATCTGGCCGATGTATGGATCTGTATGGGAGTGGGCTTGATGGCGTTGGAGATGGTGCGAGATACGATTCGCCATCGCAAAGAAGGGAAAGAAGGGTCCGAGGGGTAAAGGGCGCTTAGCCGGGGTTAGCGGTCGAGTCGCTCCAGAAATTCGTCTTGTACGTGGTCGCCGAGGCGATCGAGGAGAAAGCGTCGGAAGTCCTGGCGCAGTTCGACCTCGACCTGGCGGATGCGTTCCTTGGAAACGCCCCAGGCCTCGCCGAGGTCGATGAGGCTGCGGGGTTCGGAAGCGATCATGCGGTCGTTCCAGATATCAAAGCGGCGCTGGTCGTCGAGCTGGTCGCCGAAGGCGTCCATGGCCTCGCGAAGGCGGGTGACCAGGTCGTAGTCGGTGACCATCTGTTCGGGGTCGTCGGCGTCGGCCTTCATCAACTCACCGATGGTGGTGGTGTCGTGGCCGGGAGCGCGGGCATCGAGATAGACAGGAGGGGCGTCGAGTTGAGCGGCGATGCGGATGACTTCCTTTTCGTCGACCTCCAGATAGTCGGCGATTTGAGCGGGCGAGGGGTTGCGATGGCCCTGGCGGATCAATTCGCGGCGGGCCTTTTTGAGGTTGTAGAATAGTTTTCGGCCCGCCCGCGAAGAGCCAATTTTAACGGGGTGGGTATGGTTCATGAGGTAGTTGAGGATCATGGCCCGGATCCAGTACTGGGCATAACTGGTGAATTTGACGCCCCGGTGGGGATCGTAGCGGGTGATGGCCTCGGCGAGGCCAACGTTGCCCTCCTGGATGAGGTCCAAGAGGTTGGTCCAGCGGCGCTGGTATTCGCGGGCTAATTTGACGACCAGCCGAAGGTTGGTCATCACCAGCATTTTACCGGCGTTGAGGTCGTCTTTTTCGCCGTAGCGAAGGGCGAGGGCTTGCTGTTCGTCGGCGTCCAGGGGTTCGATGTAGTTGAGTCGCGACAGGTAGGCGGTCAGCGGGTCGGCGTGGGCGGGAAGGCTAAGGTCGGAGTCACGCATCAGTGGAAGGCTGAGGTCGCCGAAGAGTTCAGAGAGGTCGCCAAGGGCCTTGGAGTCGAGGTTCATATCACCGTTGTCGTCGACGAAACGATCCAGGGCCTGATGCGATGAGGCGCGTTCGGAGTCATGGTTCGTCATGGGTCATCCCCCGTATTGGATACTCGGAATGGGTCGGTACCGAAGCAAGGTCCGGTCGACCCAGGATCATAAAACTAAACGCCGAGGGCCAACCCCAAAGGGAAGAGGCCTAGAAATAGGCAGAGAAGCCGACGGTAACATAGCCCAGGTTGGCGCTGTCGTTGAGATCGTGGCGGTAGGCGGCGTCGATGCCAAATTCCTCGGAACGCCAGCCGAGGCCGGCGGTGATGAGGTGGCGATCGAGGTAGTTGCGGCGCTCATATCCGATGCGAAGGGGGATGGACTGGTCGGCCAGGTATTCGGCCCCGAAGGCGTATTCAAAGAGGGGTTCGTCGCCAGAGGTCAGGTCGGCGGTGCCCTCGGCGCTGAGGAGAAACATGGTCTCGTCGCCGGCACCGATGCCGGCGCTGATGCGGGTGGGGGTGGCGCCGGTGCAGCGACCGTCGTCGGCGCAGTGGTCGATGAGGTTTCGGCCCACCAGCCCCAGGTGGAGGAGGTCGCTGGCGCGAATGTTGACGCCGGCATCGAAGGTCAGGCCGCTGATCAAATATTGGTCGTCGACGTCCTCGAGGCTGTCGTCGATGGTGGTGTCCGTGATGCGCAGCAAGCGTACCCCGGCGCCGATGGAGACCTGTTCGGGGACGACGGGGATGCCCACGGCGGCGCGTGCATCATGGCCCGAGAGGTGCTCGTGGTCGCCGGTGCCGGAGAAATAATTGTAGGAGACGCCCACAGCGAGCTGAGGGTTGAGCATGGAGTCCAGGATGCCAGCGCCCATGATCAGGCCCGCCGGTGTGTGGGTGAAGTTTCCGTCGAGCACGTACATCGGGGCACGGGCGGTGCCGGCGGGGTTTTGATAGATGCTATCGACGCCGGAGGTAATGGCGGAGTGGGCGTGGCCGGCGCCGGCGGCGCGAGAGCCCTCGAAGAATTCGGGGATCAGCGGCCGATCACCGCCCTCGTCGGCGGCGGCGCCCAGGGGAATGAGGCAAAGGGCAAGCGAGATGATGGCGAATCGAATAAGCTGGGATAAATGCATGGGATACTCCCTCGAAGTACGTCTCCCGGGGTCGGGGTATGTCGGGCTATGTGTAACCCAAAAAGGAGACGGGGGCAAATTGACGGCGGACGACGCCCTTGTATTCAGTGGCGGGCACCGAGAGGGCTGAGGATTGCAAGCCGCCATGGCAGGTGCGATGATGGCGCAAATAGACAGGGTGAGCGGTATGGCATAGCGGTGAGGGAAGCATGGCCCCGAAAGTCGAAAACGATGCAGAATTGCGCAATATGATTGTGGTGACGGTGGCGATGACCGTCGTGTTGGCCCAGCTACTCCGGATGGCGACGGGGGGAGGATTATTTTCCGATTCTTTGTACCTGGACGGCGATATTTATAGTTGGCTCAACCGGGTGGAGGCCCTGGCGGCCGGTCAGGGGTGGTACGACCAGACCGTGATGGCGGTGAATCCACCGGAGGGCCATGAGCAGCATTGGACGCGTCTGCTCGATGGGATGCTGTGGCTGGGGGGAATGGCACTGAGCCCGCTCTTTGGGTTTCGCGATGGTCTGGCGTTGTGGGCCAATATCATCAGCCCCTTGTTGATGATTCCGGCGGTGTGGTTGATGTACCGGCTGGCGCGGCTGTTGTTGGACAAGCGAGAGGCCCTGGTGGCGGCGGGGGTATTTGCGGTGCACCCGATGATTTTACTGAGCTATGCCTGGGGACGAGCGGACCACCACGCGCTATTGAGGCTGGGCCTGGTGGCGTTTTTCTATTGTTTTGTGCACGTCGTGCTTCATCAAAACGATCGCCTGCGGTGGGCGGCGGCAGCGGGACTGGTGGCGACGCTGACGATGTGGGCGAATGTGGAGGCCTTAGGATTTGTATTGATCGCGCTGGTCTTCATGGGGCTGTGGTGGCTCAAGGGAGAACGCGACTTGTCGGCGGCAGCGGCGGTGATGTCGGGGGTGATGTTTGTGGGGTCGGTGGTGGTGGTGGCCATCGAACATGGGCCGAGGTTTGTTGAGGCGCTGCCCATCGACACCATTGGATTGCCCTATCTGATTGTGTTTGGGCTCAACGCGTTATTCTGGCTTGGACTATGGGGCTGGGATAGGTGGGGGATGGCCGGGGCGGGGATCGCGGTGCGAGCCGCAGTCTCGGGGGCATTGGCGTTGCTGGTGCTCGGCGCAATTGGGCTGTGGGCCCCGCAGTTTTATGACGGGCCCTTTGCTAACGTCGACGAGCTCTACCGTCAGGTGCGCCTGGAGCATATCGGGGAACAATTGCCGGCCCTTCAGCCAGAGTTCTATTCGCCGATGGAGATGGTGGGGCGGGCGATCGCGTTATTTGGAATTGCGATGGTGGGGTTGGTGGGGTTGGTCAAGCAGTTCAAGAACACCGATGGGGCCAGGCGGTGGGTATGGGTTTTGATGGGAGCGATGGCGGTGGCCTTTGCCCTCCTGGCACTGGATACGGTGCGGTGGAGCGCCTATATGCCGGTGGGAGCGAGCCTGTGCTTTGCGGTGGCGGTGGCGCCGCTGCTGGACTGGTTGGAGAGGCGCCAGGCCCAGGGTAAATCGGTGGTGCTGGTGCGTCCGGCGGTGTTGGTGGCGATATTTTTGGGGCTTGTGGGGACGGGGTTGGTCATCGAATTTGCCGGGGAGCGATGGCGAGTGATGGTGGAGTCTGAGGAGGACAACGGCGAGGGGCAACCGGCGCAGCCAATGTCGGAACGCCTGGCGGGCACCCTGGATGAGGTCACGTGCGATTTGCGACAGGTGGTGCCGTTGATGGAGCAAATGGAGGAGATCGAAGACGGAGCATTGATCGCCATTGATCCCGATCGGGGCTCGGAGATGGTCTATCGAAGTGGTTATGGGGTGTTGGCGATCGCCAATCACCGCTACCAGCCGGGGTTTACGCTATTTGTGACGGCGATGCGCGAGCACGACCTGGAGCGGGCTCATCGCCTTCTGTCGGAGCGCGGGGTGGATGCACTGATGATCTGCACCACCCAGTTGTGGCCGACGCTGATGGACGAGGGAAAGACGACGTTGGAGCAATTAGCACGAGGCGATGATCCAAATCCCTTTGAGCGCCTCAAGACCCCGGAGGAGGCCGGCGGGTTTTGGATCTACGACGTCTCCTCGAGCGCCGGGGTGGGTTCGGCGCTGGACGTCGACGAGGATTGAGAGGGCGAGGGCTCGACGATGGGGATGGCCTGGCTGGATTCGTCGATGGAGGTGGCGGCGGGAGTAAAGCGGGGGCGAACCTCCTGGAGGCGACTGTCCAGTCGCTCCAATAGTTTGCGGTTAGTGGCGATGAGGTCGGCAATGATGCCGATGAGGGCCGTGAGGCCTCCGGAGGCCAGAAGCAGGGCGGCCAGGATCACCGATTGGATATGGCCATCGCCCTGGCCGATGAGGATGAAATAGAGGTAGCGAAGACCGAGGGCAAAGCCGGCGCCAAAGGTGAGGATGGCGGCGGGGATAAACAGGCGAAGGGGGCGATAAATGAGGTAGATGCGCCCCATGGTGGTGATGGAGCGAAAGATGTAGTCGGGGATGCTCTTGACCAGCCGCGAGGGCCGGAGGTCGTCGTTGACGCGGATGGGGACGGACTCGATATGGAAGCCCTTCTGGCCGGCCTGGATGACAGTCTCGATGGTGTAGGTATATTCGCCGAAGACGTGGAGCTGTTGGGCGGCGGAGCGCGAAAAGGCGCGAAAGCCACTGGGGGCGTCTTCGACGTCCGTGCCACTGACGTGGCGGACGACGGCGGACCCAAGGCGTTGAAGCGCTTTTTTGATGGCCGAAAAATGCTCGATATTGTCGATGGGCCGGGCGCCGATGACGATGTCGGCGCGGCGCTCGACGATGGGCCCGACGAGTTTGGGGATATCGTCGGCGCAATACTGATTGTCGGCGTCGGTGTTGACGATGATGTCGGCACCGTGGCTCAGGCAGGCCTGGATGCCGGCCTCAAAGCCGCGGGCGAGACCGCGGTTTTTCTGAAAGTGGACCACGTAATCGGCGCCGTGGTTGAGGGCCACTTCCACGGTATTGTCGGTGCACCCATCGTCGATGATGAGGACCTTGATATCAGCGATGCCGGGGATGGATCGCGGCAGGGCGTCGAGGCTGATCCCGATGGTCTCTTCTTCGTTGTAGCAGGGGATCTGGATAAAGAGCGTGGGCTGGTCCATGACAACACCGAAAAGAGGTCAGTTGAGTTGAAAAGGGCGCAGGTAGTCGGGGATCTCGCCGGTGGTGATGCACTCGGTGAGGCCGTAGGCGGTGATGGGGGTCAGGAGGATGCCGTTTCGGCCATGGCCCACGGACAGATACAGGCCGTCGACGGTGGAGGGACCGATGACGGGGCGGTTGGCCAGGGTCATGGGGCGAAAGCCGACCCAGCTATCGAGGACCGGGGCGTCGTAGATGCCGGGGACGGCCTCCCAGGCGCCGTCGAGAATGTCGCGGAGTCCGCCGGCGGTGAGGCGGTCGTCGAAGCCGCGCTCTTCCATGGTGGAGCCAATGAGGAGTCGGCCGTCGCTTCGGGGGACAAGGTAGGCGTCGGGAGCGCGGATGATGCGCTGGACCAGGGGAGGATCGCCCTGATCGACGACGATCATCTGTCCGCGGATGGGGCGAAGGTGGGGCAGGGCGTCGTCGGGAAGGCCCTGGAGTTGAGGAGACCAGGCGCCAGCGGCGACGAGGACGATGGGCGCTCGATGAACCTCGCCATCGGCCAGGCGCAGGCCCTGGACGCCGTCGTCGCCCATAAGTAGGCCCTCCACGGATTGGCCCTCGTGAAGATGGCCACCACGGGCTCGGAAGGCCTGGGCCATGGCCCGGACCATGGCCGCTGGATCGAGGGGACGATCGCGGGGGATGTCCAATGCGTAGTGGACGCGTGGCGAGAGCCCCGGCTCCCGTTGTCGAGCCTCGTCACCGACGAGGCGCTCCACGGGAAGTTCCAGGCGGCGATGGTAGCGATAGAGATGTTCCAGGGCTTCGGCATCGTCGCGGTCGATGGCCACGATCAGGGTGCCAGATTGGCGGTGATCGAGATCGATGTCGCTGAGGTCTTGGAGGTCCGTGAGCCAGTCGGGGTAGAGCTTTTGGCTGCGCTGGCCCAGGCGCAAGAGGTCTTCTTCCTCAAAGGTGACTTCGGAGGTGGGGGCGAGCATTCCCGCGGCCCGTCCAGAGGCGCCGCTACCGACCTGATGGCGTTCAAAGAGGTGGACGTCGTGGCCCTGTTTGGCCAGTTGCCAGGCCGGCCCCAGTCCAGCCACTCCGCCACCGATGATCGCGATCGTCAGGCTAGGGTTCATAGTCGGCAATCCGGAGACATTGCTACGGGGTGGACGGGCAGGTCAGGTGTCGCGTGGCAATCATAAGGGCAATCGCTTCAGCGGACCACCGAGGCCATGATTTCTCGGGTGGAGTCCAGGATCATGGGCCACTGGCAATACAGGTCGGTGGTGGCCAACAAAGCGCCGATGAGGATGGGGATCGCAAAGGGAAGATAAGCACGCTCATCGGTCTCCAGCTTCTGGGAGACATTGGTCCGGGTGGCGACCGTCATGGCCAGCGACTTGAGAAAGGCGCCGATGCGTTTGAGCAGGTCCCAGAGGTAGCCGTTGAACACAGAGATAGCCATCCCCATCACGAAACCGGCGAGGATGGCATAGAAAAAGATCTCGTAGAGGGCGGCGGGGCCAAGGGCGAAGCCGATGACGGCCAGCAATTTGATGTCGCCGCCGCCCAACCAACCCAGGGGAAGGATGAGCAGGCCCACAAAGACCACGGCCAGGCCGGTCAACAGAGCGACGCCGGCGCTGGAGAAGCCGAATACGATCACATGGAGGACCAGCGCCACCAGAGCCGCCGGGTAGGTCAACCAGTTGTAGATCTTGCGCTCTCGCCAGTCGGTGACGGCGGCGACGAGCAGGACAATCCCCAGGGGGAGGAGCAATAGCCACTGGGCCCAGGTGGGGGCGTCGGAGAGTGAATTCATAGATCGGAGCAGGGGGTTGTGAAGGTGTGCCAAGAAGGCACGACGTCGGAGAGAGGAGTTCTGCGAGGGGACAAAACAAAAGCGCCCGGACGAGGCCCGGGCGCTCTGCTGGTCAACTCTGTCAATCAGAGTTGTTTAGCCTTCGTAACCACCCTCAACGGACATGTTGCGGACCGTGTCGTTGGCCTGACCGAAGAGGTTGTTGATCTGGTCACCGAATGCGGCGACGACGGCGATCACGAAGCAAGCAACGAGGACGAGGAGAACCACGTATTCGGTGGCCGTGGCTCCGTCTTCGTCATTGTGAAGGGCGACAAGCAGGGTTTTGAGAGCGTCCATGTCAATCTCCAAGATGTATAAAGAACTGAGGAATCCCTCAGCATCTAATTGCGTTTATGTAAGAGCGAGAGCCTAACGGCAACTCGGTTATAACAAGAGGCAACTTCCGTGCCAGAGCTTTAAAAAAGCGTCTGAGCCTCTCTGCTGCCACAAACCGTGCCAAAGTGGCACAACAGGGCGGGCAGAAAACCCCAACGGCCTAGACCGCGGGGTGGGCAAGCCACCAGACCATGAAGTCGCGGTACGCTTTCACGTAAGCCGCAGTACCCATCAGGGCCACCGCAGCTCCAAAGGTCACCAATGAGAAAATAATAATATACTCGGTCATGGCAACGCCCCGTTGGTCTTCATCCAGATCGCGGAGTCGTGACGCAACAGCTTTAACCATTGTGGAGATACTCATATCAGTCCTCATCGTTCGCTTCGGAGTCGTCAGGCTCACCTCGGAGAAACCCCGGGTGGTGAGCGCGCTCTGTGGTGCGAGCAGTGATGCTTTCTCTGACGATGGTAAAGGCATGATAGCGACCGAGGTGGGCAGTGGTCAAGGCTATCGATGCCACGGGCCGACAGACGATCGTGGAGCAAGGTCTATGCCATCAACGACGATAAACAGAGAAAGTGGATGGAGGTGCAATTTGACAGTGGTGAGGGCGGTCGCTACACAGCCAGCGATCAGGGAAAAGGGGACGCCAATGAGAGGAGAGAGATGGGGAGCGAAATGATGCAGCAGGGAGCGGTGAGTCCGCGAGAAGAGCAAGGACACCTGGAATTGACGAAATTCCAGAGGAAGGAGGGCAAGTACCCTATCGACAAGGTGATCGATGGAGTGGAGCGCGGCACCGACGTGGTGGCTGTGCGAGCGGTAGCCGGGGGGCTTCGGGCCCAGGTTCTGGCGGCGTTGAGCGAAACGATTCAGAGGCCGATGGTGGTGATCACGGAGGCCCCGGATCAAGCGGATCGACTCACCAATGATCTGGACCTGTACTGCGATGCCACAAGGGGGACAGAGCAGTCCTATCGGGATCGGGCGGTGCATTTCCCAAGCTTTGATGTGGGGCCTTTTTTTCAGGCTTCTGCCGATCGCTCGGTGGCCATGGAGCGGCTGGCGACGCTTGAGGAGCTGAGCCGGGATCGGGCGCCGCGCTTTGTCGTCACCTCGTCGCGGGCGGCGATGAGAAAGACGATTCCACCGGCGATCTTTCGATCGTATAGGCGGCGCTACGAGGTGGGCGATGAGCTGGCGAATGAGGATCTCCATGAATATATGGAGGCCTGTGGCTATACAGAAGTGTCAGTCGTCGAAGATCCGGGCACTTATGCGGTGCGCGGCGACGTGGTCGATATTTACTCGCCCCATCGTCAGCACCCCCACCGCATCGAGCGCTGGGGAGATGAGATCGTGGAAGTGCGCCTGTTTCGCGCCGAATCGCAGCGCAGTCTGGACAGCGTGGAGGCCTGCCATCTGTACCCGGTTCGGGAGGCGATCCTCGATGAGGCGTCGGTCAAGCAAGCCGTGGGCAAGCTAAGGGAGCTCAACGCCAGCTACGGACGCCCCTTTTCGGCGCTCCACGATCTGATTTCCGATCTGCAGTCGGGCCTCCATATCGTGGGGATCGAAGCGTTGCTTCCGGCGTTGCATGGCCAACTGGCGGATCTCTTCGACTACGTGGACGACGATGCGCTGGTGGTGGTCTGTGAGCCCGAAGCGGTGGTCCGCCGCCTGGATCGAAGCTATGGCAATCGCGAGGAAGAACAGAGGACGGCCCGTCAAGATGGGGAATACGTCTATGATGTGGACGCCTATTATCGAGATCCGTCGACGCTAAAAGATCAGCTCATCGCCAGGCGAGAGCTGGAGTGGCGTCGACTGGAAGTGATGGAGGACCAGCAGGAGACGGTGTGGCCGCCGCCGGTCAATTCCATCGGGTTTGAGGTGCGGGAGAATACGGATGTGGTGCAATTGCGCCGCCACTATCAGGGGATCGAGCACCTGGTGGGGGCGCTTTCGGAGCGCCTGGAGAAGTGGCGCGAGATTTTTGGGGCCATGTCGGTGGTGTGCCGCACCCGGGCCCAGGCCGAGCGGCTGGTGGAGCTATTGGAGAGCTTTGAACAGCCTGCCACCCAGACCCAGGGGCCGCTGGAGGCGCGGACGGAGGCCACGGCCCCTGCCGATGCAGTGGAGGTAAAGGTAGGCCGCCTCTCCAAGGGGTTTCGCAGCGAGGCTCGGGGCATGGCACTGATCTCCGGAGAGGAGATCTTTGGTCAACAGGTCCGGACCACCAACCAGAAGTCGCTGACCGAGCACGCCGAGATCAGTCACTTCAAGGATCTGAGCGTGGGAGACCTGGTGGTGCACGTCGACTTCGGTGTGGCGCGCTATCAGGGCATCGAACACCTCCACGTCGAAGGGGTGGGAAATGACTTCCTGTATCTGGAATATGCCCATGGCGATAAGCTCTATTTGCCGGTCTACCGGCTGGGAAAGGTCCAAAAGTATATTGGTGCCGCCGGCGGCATTGCCCTCGACAAGATGGGGGGCACCAGGTGGGAGCGCACAAAGGAACAGGTCAAGACCGATATTCGCGAGCTGGCCGGGGATCTACTGGCGCTCTACGCCAAGCGAGAGATGGCCAAGGGCATCGCCTTTTCGTCGCCCGACGATTTCTATCGCGAATTCGAAGAGGCCTTTCCCTTCGAGGAAACGCCGGACCAGGCGCGGGCGATCAAGGAAGTGCTCAAGGATATGACGAAATCGCGCCCCATGGACCGTTTGATCTGTGGAGACGTGGGCTTTGGCAAGACAGAAGTGGCGATGCGGGCGGCGATGAAGGCCGTCGTCGATGGACGCCAGGTGGCCGTGCTGGTGCCGACGACGCTGCTCTGCGAGCAGCACCTGCTCTCTTTTCGGGAGCGGATGGAGGACTTTGGGGTGCGGGTGGAGGCCCTGAGTCGGTTCCGGACCCGATCGCAAGAAAAAGAGATCATGGCCGACACCAGCGATGGCAAGGTGGATGTGCTCATCGGTACTCACCGATTGCTGTCGGCCGACGTGGACTTCCAGAATCTGGGGCTGCTGGTCGTCGACGAGGAGCAGCGCTTTGGCGTCAAGCACAAGGAGCGGATCAAGCGGATGCGCTCCGAGATCGACGTGTTGACGCTGACGGCGACGCCGATTCCGAGGACGCTGCAGATGAGCCTGCTCGGCATTCGAGACCTGTCGATCATCGCCACGCCCCCGCATAACCGATTGGCCGTGCGGACCCATGTGGCCAAATTCAGCGATGGGATCATCCGCGAGGCCGTGATGCGCGAGCTGTCGCGGGGAGGCCAGGTCTTCTTTGTGCACAACCGGGTGTCGACGATCAAAGAGATCGCCGAACATCTCAAAGGGGTGGTGCCGGAGGCGCGCATCGGCATTGGGCACGGGCAGATGAAGGAAACAGAGCTCGAAAAGGTGATGTACGACTATATCCGAGGCGAGATCAACGTGTTGCTGTCCACGGCGATCGTGGAGAGCGGCCTCGATATCCCCAACGCCAATACGATCATCGTCAATCGAGCCGATCGCTTTGGGCTGTCGCAACTCTATCAACTCCGGGGGCGCGTCGGCCGGGGCAATACCCGGGCCTATGGCTATTTGTTGGTGCCGGCGCGGCGGACATTAAAGGCCGATGCCCAGAAGCGCCTGGAGGTCATGCAGACCCATACCGAATTGGGCAGTGGGTTCCACGTGGCGACCTACGATCTGGAGATTCGCGGGGCCGGCAATCTATTGAGCGAAGACCAGTCGGGTCACGTCACGAAGGTGGGCCTGGACTTGTATACGGAGCTATTGGACGAGGCGATTCACGACCTGCGGGGCGAGGAGTTCGATGCCGACATCGAGCCGGAGGTCAATATCAAGGTGGAGGCCTATGTCCCGGACGATTATATCCCGGCGACGAGCCTGAGGCTGATGTTTTACAAGCGCTTTTCGCTGGCGCGCTCCCACGAGGAGTTGGACCAGATCTTTGAGGAGATGGTCGATCGCTTCGGCGATCCGCCGGAGGCGGTGTGGAGTCTGAAGCGGCTTATCGGCGTGAAGGTCGATCTTCGACGGCTGCGGGCACCGCGGCTCGACTGCGGCATGTCGGCGGTGAGCATTGAGTTGGATCGAAGTACGCCTTTGGATCCCGGCAAGGTGGTCGATATGGTGAGTCGAAGTGGTCGGTGGCGACTGACGTCAGAGATGAAGCTTATCTACGACCTGCGAGTCGATGAATCGGCGCGACCGATGAAGACGGTGCGACGGCTGCTCGACAATCTATTGGCCCTTTGAATTGGGGGTCTGCAAGGAGAAGGATATGACGCCCTGGATGGGCTCGACATATGGACATCGGACGCGATCGGCGATGCTGGTGGCGTCGATGATCGTGGCCGGGTTGGGGTGTGCGCCGGAGAAACCATCGCAGCAGGTGGCCCTCGAAGATCTGGACGTGGAGCTCGATGAGGTCCTGGAGCTCGACGATGGAGAGGCGATCGTGGCGAGGATAAACGGCGAGGAGATCAGTCGCGAGGAGTTTAACCGGCGGCTGTCGGGGTTGGCCGATTTTGCGCGGTCGCGATTTCAGACCGACCAGCGCAGACGCGACTTTCTGGCGAGGATCATCGAATTTGAGATCTTGGCCGGCGAGGCGCAGCGATTGCAGATGGGCGATCACCTCGAGGTGCGCCACGCGATGTCGGAGACGATGGCCGACCTGACGCTGGAGGAGTGGATCTCATCGGAGGTCCGGCTCACGGATGTGGACGATGGAGATGTAGAGGCCTATCTGGAAGAGCACCGACAGGCGTTGGGTGAGCCCGAGGAGCTGCGGCTGGCCAAGCTGGTGGTCGCGCAACGCGAGCGCGCTGAGGAGCTGGCACAGCGCTTCGAAGACGATTTCGCAGAAGCCGAGGATATAGAAAATGCGTTCCGACGCTTTGCCTTCGAACAGTCGCAGGCCCGCGACAGCGGCGACGAAGGCGGAGACCTGGGATGGTTTAAGCCCGATGCGTCCCCTTTCGGCGATGAGCAGGACATTGGCCAATGGGAGCGGGGGCAATTGATGGGCCCCCTGGAGTTGGAGGAGGGCTTCGGGCTGGCAATGGTCATCGATCGGCGCCAAGCGCGAGAGCCGGTGTTGGAGGAAATGGAGCAGTTGATCACGGCCAATATCTTTGAAGAAAGGCGCGCCGATGCCCGGCGCGAATTGGTGGGAGACTTGACGGCCAATGCCGATGTGGAAGTGTGGGAGGAGCGCGTGGAGGCGCTCGAAGAGCAGGCGCCCGAGGCCGACGTGCCAACGTCGATTCAAGAAATACGGCGGGAAGGCGACGACAGTGAGTCGCAAGAGCCCTGAGCCAACGTCAGCAAGGACAGTGTGATGAGTGCAACACAGAGAACGACCAGAAAGGGAATTGAGGGTTGGGTCATGGCCCTGGCCGTGGTCATGGTGGCCCTGGCGATGCCGGCGACGGCGTCGTCTGCCGAGGTGGTGGACCGAATCGTGGCCCAGGTCAACGATCGGATCGTCACGCTCTACGAATTGGAGCAGGCGGCGATCCCCTTTTTGATTCAGCGCGGTCAAAACCCGGCGATGATGGATCGGGAAGGGCAGCGAGACGCGATCCTGGAGGAGGTGCTGGAGGACCAGGTGGAGCGAATTCTGCTGGAGATTGAGGCCGAGGATATGGGCATCGAGGTTCAGGATGCCCAGATCGACGAATGGCTCCAAATGACGGCCCAGCAGCAGAATTTGTCGGTCCCTCAATTTCGCCAATTGCTTCAGCAAGAGGGGATCGATTTTGAGAGCTACCGGGACATGGTGGCCGACAATATCTTGAGGATGCAATTGATGCAGGCTCGACCCGGTGGCGGCGGGGTGTCGCGCTCCGATGTGGATGCCGAGTATCGACGCCGCTTTGGCAGCGACGATGGGGTGGAAACCCGACTGACGATGCGCCATATCCTATTGGTGCCCGACGGCACCGACGAGGGACTGACGGAAACCATCGATCGGCTCAACGAAATGCGTCAGCAGATCCTGGATGGGGAGGCGACATTTGAGGAACTTGCCGAGGCCTATAGCCAGGGACCGGGAGCCGACCGGGGTGGCAATATCGGGACCTTTGGGCGAGGCGAGTTGGCGGAGAGCTTCGAGGAAAAGGCCTTTGACCAACCGGTGGGCCAGGTCTCTCGTCCGGTGGTGACTGATTTTGGGGTTCATCTCATCGAGGTCCTGGATAGCGAGGAGGCGCCGAGCCAACAGGCCGAGCAGCGTCGCCAGCAGATCGAGGCCGAACTTCAGGAACGGCAGATGGAGCGCCGGCTGGGGTCGATGGTGGATACGCTCCGGGAAAGGGCCTTTGTCGATATTCGCCTGTAGGCCCCAGGATCGATGAGGACTATCAAGAGCTCGGGCTAAGAGGTCTATGGCGCAGCGCGCAGAGAGCGACAGTATTCGCGTGGGGGTGACCATGGGAGATCCCCTGGGGATCGGCCCAGAGGTGATTTTGAAGGCCCTGGATCAGGGATTTGAGGATCTGGAGGTGGTGGTTTTCGGCTCAGGGGAGGCGCTGGTACGGGAGGCGCAGGCTCTATTTAAGGGAGAGAAGGCAAGCGACATTCTGGCGGGCGTCGACGTGGTGGAGGTGGCTCCGGAATTGAGTTGGGAGGGGCGCAAAGCGGCCGGCGCATCGAAGATAGCGGCCCGGTTGCAATTCCGGGCCCTGGAGGGGGCGATGGAGGCCTGCCAAAGCGAGGAGGTCGATGCGATCAGCACCGGGCCTTGGAATAAGGCACTTTTTGCAGAGATCGACAGGCCAGTAGAGGGGCATACGGAGGTGTTGACCCGGTTTTTTGGGGCCCGCGACGTGGTGATGGTACTGGGCGGTCAGCGACTGCGCGTGGCCCTGGTGACCACCCATATTGGCCTCGGCGAGGTCTCCGGCCAGTTGAGTGCCCGTGCTCTTCGCGCCACCTTTGAGACCACTGTGGAGGGCCTCCAGAAGGACTGGGGAATCGCAAGGCCTCAGGTCGCCGTCTGCGGGCTCAATCCCCATGCCGGAGAGGGAGGCCATATGGGACGAGAGGAGATCGAGACCATTGCGCCGGCGGTGGATGCCTTCAATGAACAATGGAATGGGAAGGCGGAGCTTATCGGTCCCCTGCCCTCCGATACGCTCTTTGCCGGGTATCGCCAGGGAGAGGCGCCCTACGATGCGGTGGTGTGCATGTATCACGACCAGGGATTGATCCCCTTGAAGCTGCTCCATTTTGGTGAGTCGGCGAATTTTACGCTGGGCCTTCCGGTGGTGCGCACGTCCGTCGATCACGGCACGGCCTACGATATTGCGGGGCGCGGCGTGGCCGATGAGGGATCGATGATCTACGCCATTGAAGAGGCGGCGAGGATGGTTCGTTGCCGCCGTCGGTGGCGAGGGGATGGGCCATGAGCGTGGACGTGGAGGTAGATGGCCCGGTGTGGACGGTGTCCATGGATCGTCGGGAGCGACGCAATGCGGTGGATCGAAAGCAGGCCAGGCGGTTAGTGGAGGCCTTTGAGCGCTTTGAGACCGACGAAGAGGCCTGTGTGGCCGTGCTCTATGGGGAGGGAGGAGAGTTTTGTTCGGGGGCAGACTTAAAGGCGTTTGCTCAGGGGAAAGAAAATCGATTGAAGGCCGACGGGGCGGGGCCGATGGGACCGACGCGGATGGCGTTGGACAAGCCTGTGATCGCGGCAGTGGAGGGGCATGCGGTGGCCGGGGGCCTGGAGCTGGCGCTGTGGTGCGATCTGAGGGTAGCGGCACGAGATGCCACTTTCGGGGTGTATTGTCGGCGCTTTGGAGTTCCCCTGATCGACGGGGGAACTCATCGATTGCCGAGGACGGTGGGCATGGGTCGAGCAATGGATATGATTTTGACGGGGCGGGCGGTGGATGCCCAGGAGGCTCATCGCATCGGGCTCTGCGATCGGGTGGTGGCGCCGGGGCAAGCGTTGGCAAAGGCCCGGGAGCTGGCGCGGGGCATTGCTGCATTTCCCCAGCGATGCCTGCGAGTGGATCGAAAGAGCGCCTATGGCCAGTGGAGTCAAGGGGAGTCGGAGGCGCTGGCCGAAGAGTTTCGACGTGGGGTCAAGGTGCTCGATGAGGCCCGGCGGGGGGCACAGAAGTTTGTCGATGGACAGGGACGCGGTGGAAGGTTCGATCGAGAGTAGTTGTTTAGCCCCTTGGAAAATGGCTTCCATGGGGCAACGCGGCCCTGGTGCATAAAATTAGGTAATATATGGCGAAGCGATTGACGACATTCGAGCAGGAAGACCGGATCCTGAAGAGCCTCAAGGGCCGCGACGGGGTGGCGACGGCCGGCGACGTGAGCGCCGACACAGGCCTGGGCATCGAGGAGGTCGAGCAGGGCCTCCAGGAGATGGTCGAGCGCTACAAGAGCCACCTGGACGTCGACGATGAAGGCCAATTGCTCTATCGCTTCGATTCCTCCTTTAAGCCCCGGGGGCACCGAAAAGGGCGGTGGTGGTACGAGACGAAGAAGAAAGTGGCCTGGGCGATGAAGATGGCCTTCAAGGGCTGGATCATGGTCACCCTGGTGGGCTACACGCTGACTTTTATTCTGCTTTTGCTCGCCTTCGCGATCGCAGGGATTGCCGCCGCCTTTTCGTCGGAGGGCGAGGGAGGGGGAGCGGAGATGATGCTGCTGCCCTTCTATCTGATTATCAGGATTGTGGAGTTGGTCTTTTGGTTCAGTCTATTTGATTCCATGCAGCAGCGGAATCGGGGGCGAGGACGTGGACGGGGCCTTCATCAGAGGCGGGGCCGGGGGATGTATGGAGGCCACGGGATGGGTCGGCGCCGCTCGAGGGGGGGGCTGATGGACAAGCTGAAAGCCAAGAAGAAGGAAAAGCCCGATGAGCCGCTGTACCAAAAGATATTTCGCTACGTCTTTGGTCCGGAACAGAAAAGAGACGAGCTGGCCTCGGAGCGGGCCTTCGCCCGCTTTATTCGCGACCACCAGGGGAGGGTGACGGCGGCGGATTGGGCCAAACGCACGGGCATGGGGTTGGAGTCGGCGGAGCGGGCGTTGACGGCGAGCGCGATGCGGTTTCGCGGCGATATCAACGTGAGCGACGAAGGGGTATTGGTCTATACCTTCGATGATCTGCGGGTGAGCGCGGAGGCCGGGGCCGACGATGACAAGAAGGGGCCGGCCCCGATCTGGAAGCGGCCGATGCGACTTCCCAAATTGACGGGGAAAAATAGTGATTCCGCCAATTGGTGGATTAGCGTGGCCAATGGCTTCAACCTGATGATGGGTGGATTCGTGGTCGCCTCCGCCGTAAGTTTAACGTCGGCGCTGGCGATTGGATTGGGCTGGATTCCCCTTGTGTTCAGCACGCTCTTTTTCATGGTGCCCGGGATGCGGCGGGTGAAGCGAAAATTTGAAGAAAAAAAGGTGGGGAGAGAAAACGAACGACGCCAATTGGTGGAAGCAATCTATCTATCGACGCGCGATGGACGAGCGGCGCCGGTGGACGCCAATATCTTTGATACCTCCGAGGCCGGTGAGGAGTTGGTGCTGCGCTACGAAGCGGAGCCCGAAGTCAGCGAGGACGGAGATATATATTATACCTTTCCCCAGGTGGCAGAGCAGCTCTCGGCCGGCGAGAAGGCCCGCGAAAAAGCGACGGCGGAACTGGTATTTGGGAAAACGGTATTCTCATCGGATGAGGATGAGAAGAGTCTGGACGAAGAGGAAATGGAGGAGTTTGATCGACGATTAGCTCGAGAATTGGAGGGCGATGTGGCGTTTGACTTCGATATGGAGTGGGAACAAGTAGAGGCGGAGCTGTCGGCGAGCGTGGAGGCCTCGCGATGAGTGAGCGGTTTTCGATGCTGCGTTCGTTGGTGGGAGCCGATTTTCTGACGCTGGGCAACGCGGCCTGCGGGATGGGCTCCATCTTTGCCTGCTTGCACTATCTGGGAGGGGGAAGCCCGGAGACGATCTGGATCGCCTTTGGGTTGTTGCCGGTGGCGCTGGTCTTCGATTTTCTGGATGGAGCGGTCGCCCGGTGGCGGCGGCGCCATTCGCATCTGGGAGCGGATCTGGACTCGCTGGCCGACATCGTGAGCTTCGGTGTGGCGCCAGCGGTGCTGGCCTATACGCTGGGGATGCAGGGGGGATGGGATGTGGCCATATTGATCTATTTTGTGGGCTGCGGAATCTCGCGACTGGCGCGCTACAATGCCACATCGCCGGAGATGGTCGATGGTCAACGGAGCAAGGTCACCCATTATGAGGGGACACCGATACCGACGAGCTTGATTCTGGTGGGGATCTTGATGGTGGCGATGTGGATGGGGGCTGTCCATGAGCAGTTGTGGGGAGGCAACCTGGAGATCGGTGCCTGGACATTCCACCCCATAAGTTTGCTCTACGCCATCAGTGGGACAGCGATGGTGAGCTCGAAGCTGAAAGTACCAAAGCCGTGATGAGAGGGCTCATCACGGCTCAACTAGAAGGGCACTCAGGAGGCGGAGGCTCAGATCGGGGAGCCGAGGTCCGCTCCAGCGAAAAAGCGCAGCAACATAAAGAGGGTCACTACGCCGAGGCAAATCCCAACCGTCATGGGGACCACCCAGGGGGCCTGGTGAATGGGTCCATCGTGTTCGTCGTGGCCGTCTGCCATGATGCTCGCTCCGAAAAAGGTTATGCCAATTCAATCTCAACGCCGGCATCCTGTAAAATAGGGGACGCCTTGTAAAGTGCGATGTGGTTTTTTGTCGCAGGGGCGAATACAAGATCGGTGTTGGAGAGGATTCACGTCCGAGAATGGGCATGGTAAGCACAAAAACGCATCGGTAACGAGAAATTGAGGAGATATCATGGATCTATTAAAGACGCTGTCAGAGTTGCCAGGGGCGCCGGGACGAGAGGAAAGAGTCAGGGAATTCATCGAGGATCGCCTGGAGGGTAAGGTCGATGAAATCCGAACGGACGTCATGGGCAATTTGATCTGTCGGCGTGCTCCCAGCACCGAAAACGATGGCGGCCAGCGGGTGATGATCGCCTGCCATATGGATGAGATTGCGTTTTATGTGCGCCGCATTGAGGACAACGGATTTTTGAGGGTTCACCATCTGGGGGGATTCGATACGCGCAATCTCTTCGCCAGACGGGTCAGGATCCAGACTCGTGACGGAGAGGAGATTGTGGGCAACCTCAATCCCGGGGGAAAGCCGATCCACCTGGCGTCGGCCGAAGATCGAAAGAAGATCCCGAAGGTCGATGAGTTTTTCGTGGACACGGGGATGAGCAAGGAAGAGCTGGAAGGTCGGGTGCGGCCCGGGGATCCCGTGACCCTGATGCAGGAATTCATGGAGTTAGGTGAGCTGGTGTCGGGCAAATGTCTGGATAATCGGGCCGCCTGCTGGGTGGGGATTCGGCTGCTGGAAGCGCTGGAGGAGACGCCTCACGAGGTCTACGTGGTATTTACCACCCAGGAAGAGATCGGCCTGCGGGGGGCGGTGACGTCGAGCTACGATATCGATCCAGACATCGGCATCGCCGTGGACACGACGCTGGCCGTCGATACGCCAGGCGTGCCCGACAAGGACCAGGTGACCACGCTGGGAGAGGGAGCGGCGATCAAGATCGTGGATGCAGCGACGGTCAGCCACAAGGATCTGGTCGACGCCTTCGTGAGGTTAGCTGAGGAGGGCGAGATCCCTCACCAATACGAGGTTCTCCCCATGGGCGGAACGGACGCCGGGGCGTTGCAGCGCGCGCGTCGAGGGAGCAAGGCGATCACGTTGAGTATCCCCACGCGCTATATCCATACGGTAACGGAGACGATTCACCCCCGCGATCTGAGGGCGACGGTGGATCTGCTGGTGGCCTATTTGAGTGAGGATTGAAAATGAGTGAGCGGTGGGAAGAACGACGAAGTCGACGGGTGGCAGCGCTGGAACAATCGGCGATTCGGGCAATGACCCGCCACTGCGAAGCAGCCGACGGGATCAACCTTGGCCAGGGGATATGTCCGCTGCCGTCGCCGCCAGAACTGCTGGAGGCGGCGTCCAACGCCATTCTGGCCGATCGCAGCACCTACAGTAAATTCGAGGGGATTGAGGCGCTAAAGATTCAGATCGCGAGGAAGCTCGAGGCGTTCAATGGATTGAGCATCGATCCCGATAGGGAGTTGGTGACCACCGTCGGTTCCGCCGGGGCGTTTACGTGCACCATTCAGGCGCTGCTCGACGAGGGAGACGAAGCGATCGTCTTCGAGCCCTATTACGGATATCACCTCAATGCACTGAGGATATCGGGGGTGGAGCCCCAGGTGGTGACCCTGCCGCCGCCGGACTGGGCGCTGAGGGAGGAAGCCCTGGAGGCGGCGATAAGCGAGCGCACCCGGGCGGTGGTGGTCAATACCCCGGCCAACCCCTCGGGGAAGGTGTTTTCGCGCCGAGAAATGGAGCTGTTGGCCCGGTTTTGTGAGCGCCACGATCTGCTGGCGATCACCGACGAGATCTACGAGTATATGGTGTACGGAGACCGGGAGCATATTAGCCTGGCAACCATGGAGGGGATGAGGGATCGGACGGTGACCATCTCGGGGTTTTCCAAGACCTTTGCGATCACGGGCTGGCGCCTGGGGTATGCGGCGGCCTGCGAAAAGCTGGCTCGGCGCATTGGGATGGTCAATGACCTGTTTTATATCTGCGCACCGACACCACTGCAGCACGGGCTGGCGGAGGCGATGGCGGTCATCGGTGAGGACTATTACGCAGGGATGCGCGAGAAATATCAGGGACATCTGGAGCGTTTTTGCGACGTACTGGAAGAAGTGGGTTTTAGGCCATATAGGCCGCAGGGCTCCTACTATATCCTGGCTGATGTCGCGTCGCTGGGGTGCGAGAGCGCCAGTGATGCGGCGATGAAGCTATTGGAGGAGACGGGCGTGGCAGCCGTGCCGGGGTCGGCGTTTTTTGAGAGCGAGATGGGAGAGCGCTTGCTTCGCTTTTGCGTCGCTCAGTCAGAAGAGACCATCGACGCGGCGATCGAGGGCTTGAGGCGCCTTCAGGTAACGCAAGAACAACCGCGGTAGATGATGTCAGAGTTAACGCGAGATGAAGTGTGGGAGCGGGAAGTCGTCGATGTCGACATCGACGACTATGGATTTACGGGAGAGGGCTACGTGCGCCTGGCCGATGGGTGGTTGTCGGTGCCCGGTGCGATACCCGGAGAGCGAGTTCGGGTCCGTCTTCAGCCCGACCAGCGGCGGGGTTCCCATCGGATATTTGGCGATATCGTCAAGGTGCTCGATTCCGTGGAGGAGCGACGCGATCCACTCTGTGAGCGCGATGAGGTCTGCCGAGGGTGTCAGTTGCGCCACCTGTCGATTGCGGCGGAGGTGGCGTGG
>CAYQBU010000022.1:0-32593 GCA_964415785.1 uncultured Bradymonadales bacterium | reverse complement strand
TCGTGGCCGCCCTGTTCATGGGGGCCGTGGCCGCTTCATTTCGCCTGCCCCTGCCCTCCAGACAGGACTGGCCCCGCCTGGCCGCGGCCGCCTTTCTAGGGTTTTCCGCCTACCACTACCTGCTCAACGTCGGCACCCAGACCGTCCCCGCCGGCCAGGCGAGCTTTATCATCGCCACCGCCCCCATCTGGACCGCCCTTCTGGCCTGGCGCTTTCTCGATGAAACCCTGAGCCTCAAGAACGGCCTGGGCCTCCTGCTCGGCCTTGGCGGCGTGGCATTGATGAGCCTCGACCAGGCCACGGGGACCATCACCCTGGGAAGCCTGCTCATTTTGGGCGCCGCCATGTGCGCTGGCGCAAACCTGGTGCTGACCAAGGACCTCCTCGCCCGCACCCGAGCCCTTAGCGTCGCCGCCTACTCGGCGATCATCGGCGCCCTGCCCTTTGTCGCCAACCTGCCCTGGACCTGGTCGGCCAGCGCCGACCTCCAGTGGTCGGGCTGGCTCGTGCTTTTCTATCTGGGCATCGTCGCCATGGGCATTGGCTACTGGCTTAGCTCCGTGGCCCTGGCCGCCCTCCCGGCCAATCAGGTGGCCCGCGCCTTGCTCCTCATTCCCCCAACGGCCGCCCTGATCGCCTGGTTGACCCTCGGCGAAACCCCGTCGACGATGCTCTTTATCGCCGGCCCCCTCATCCTCCTGGGCGTCTGGCTCGGCCGCCGCCCCCCGGTGGCCGACACCACCTCCTCCTGAGCCCCACCCGGCAAGTGGTGACTCACTCCGGCTAACTTTTTCGCGCTATCATCCGCACCACATCCGCCACCCCGCGATGGCCGGTGCCCTCCTCCAACTCCGTGGTGCACTCCTCCAACATCTCGAAGCTCAACCCCTCGAAATCGGCCTCCAAGAGCTCCGCTGTATACATCAAATCGACATGGGGAGGCCCGCCACTCTGGCGCTGATTTTCGCGCTGCGCGGGCGTAAACGCCTCCAGCACCACCACGCCACCATCGCCCAGCACCTCCACACAGGCCCGATGCATCGGCTCGCGATGCTCCTCGGGCACGTGAATATAGGTCAACACCACCGCATCGTAGCTCTTTGGTGCCACCTTCGAGGAGGGCATGCGATCGTTGATCGTCTCCACCTCTACGCCCGTCTCCCGGGCCAGGCGCTCGATCTTTTGAATCCCCGCCGCCGACGGCTCCAGGGACGTCACCTCAAAGCCCTGGCGCGCCGCCCACACCCCATTTCTCCCCTCGCCATCGCCCACACACAACACCCGCGCCCCCTCCTCAAGCACCTGGGGCAACGCCTGTTTCACGAAAGCATTAGGCGCCTTGCCGTAGCGGTAGCTCTCCCCGTCGAATTTCCCATCCCAGAACGCTCCGGGATCATATGTCTTTTTCGGTCCAGCCATGCTTCCTCCAATTCCCGGCTAACAAACGCTCTGACTACTGGTCTCTCCACCGCAACTCTGTTGCATCGCCCGCTCAGCTCCACCGACGGTGCGCAAATCTACAATATTCTCAAAGCCCTGGCGCTCCAGAAGACGTCGGGCCTGGCCGCTACGATTGCCCGATCGGCAATACAATAGCAGCGTTTCCTCCCTATCTCCCAACTCCCCGTAGCGCCGATCCAGCTCTTGCAGCGGGATATTGACCGCCCCGGAAACCCCATTTTGCTGATACTCTCCAGGCGTCCTCACGTCCACCAACTGAAGCTCTCCATCCTCCACCAGCTCGCCAATGCGCTCGTAATCCTTCTCCATCGAAGCCGTGTCCACCTCGATCTCTGGCGGCCCCGTGATCATCGCCATCGCCGTTGGTCCAAACATATAGGCCGCCACCCCCAATAAGAGCAGCATCCCGGCGATCGTCGGCAAGTTGTCCATCTCGTCCTCGTTTGCTCAATAGATCCTGATGACGTCGTACGCCATGAGTCACTTGCAACCCACGTACCATCTCCTCACCACCACCGATCTCCGTTCCATTGCGCTACTTCCAGACGATCCGTGAGAGCTCCCCTCTTGATTTCTTTTCAACCCCTCATCTGACGAAACACATCTGAAACAGATCATCCACCATCGCCGTCGCCTCCCCCTTCCTCCCACTCCGTGCTCAACTCCGGATAACACCCCTCAAACGCCGCCGGACTCCCCAAACACTCCGTGATCTCTGCCGTCCACCCCACCATCATCCATAGATAGGCCACCATCGCCATCACGCTCAACGCCGTCGTTAAACGATCCCACAGTCCCCGACGCTGTGAGCGAAACCGGGACTGCATCAACGCCGCCGCCAGCGCCCCGGTCAATAATCCGCCGATATGGGCGGCATTATCCATCGGAATCGCCTCGATAAATCCCACCCCAAGACTGAGGACCACCCAGGGTACCAACCCCAACGTCAGCGCCCGCGAGACCTCCCTGGGAAGCCAGTCGCGATACTTGACCCCGAAGACGATCAATCCTCCTACCAGGCCATAGACCGCTCCCGACGCCCCCCCGGCGGGCGTCGTGTTGATCAGATAACTGGCCATCGACCCCGCCGTCCCGCTCAACGCATAGAGCACCAACATCCGCCGCGCCCCATACGCCCGCTCAAAGAACTTCCCCAGGATATAGATCCCGTACCCATTAAAGAGCAGATGGAGAATATCGAGGTGCACAAATTGCGCACTCAACAGCCTCCACCAATCCCCCTCGGCGATCGCCGGATTATACTTCATCCCCGTAAAAAAACTCAGCTGCTCCGCATTGAGATAAGCCGTCGACAACCCCCCTTCTGCCAACCACAACCCATAGCCCTTCGCCAGCACCCAAAACGCGATATTGAGCCCCAATAACCACCAGGTCAAAATCACTGGGCGAGTCATGATCTGCGCCAGGGTGATCTCCCGATCGATGGCCCGCAGCGCAAATGCTTCATCCACCGATTTTTCTACGTCATCACTGGCCAATGTCGCCCCCTCGGCGCCGCCAACTCAAGTCATCTCGCACCACGATCGACCGCCCACGACCCACCTGCTGGCAGCGAGTGGCCAGCATCTCCTGGAGATAACTCCGCGCCGCCTCGATGGCCTCCACCCACCGTGGGCTATCGGCGTCGTCGATCGCCAGCGCGCAGGCGATGGCCGTCGACAATTGGCATCCCGTCCCCCGGCAATCCACTTCCAGACGAGGTAGCCCCTTCAATGGCTGGATGCCACTTTCGTCGCCCAGCCAGTCGCGAATCTCGCGCTGCTCCTCCTCCAGGTGGCCGCCCTTCAACAATACTCGCTTCCACCCCCCCTCCAAAAGGCGCTCGATCGCCTCCGAGGGTTCGACATCGGCCAGTATTTGCGCCTCCATCGCGTTAGGGGTCACCAGATCGACGACCCCCCTTAAGGCTTCAAAATCTCTGGCGGCCCCATCTTCGACCAGGGCCTTTTCGCCGCCCCCCTCGGCCATGACGGGATCGAAGATCACGGGGGTATCGGGGTCCACGTCCTCTAGCCAACGACGGATCACCTGGACCTGTTTTGTGGTGGGCACCATGCCGATTTTGATCGCCGAGGGTGCGACATCAGCCTTAATTGCCGCCATTTGCGACCGCAGGTCGCCGTCGCTCATCGGTCGCCATCCAATGACGCCCTGGGTGTTTTGCCACACCACGGCGGTGATCGCCGCCATCCCATGGCACCCCCAGTCTCGGCACACCTGCAGATCGACGCTGATGCCCGCGCCACCGCTGGGGTCGGTTCCAGCGATGGTGATCACCACGGGCACCTTGCTCTGACCCTCCCGACGCTTCATCGGCTCTCCTGGATCGCCTCGACCCATCCCTCGGGTAGCCGGAGCAGCTCTGTGCCCCGCCCTAAAATCGCGTCATCGACGCCCAGAGCCTTAAAGACCTCCAGGTTTTGTTGCAGTGGGTTGTTGATCTGAGACAGCTTACGGGCCTTGCGAAACCCCAACTGAGGGGCAAAGACCATCGGAGAGATGGGCACCGGAAAATCGCTGCCCAGGATCACGCGCTCTCGCGCCACCTCCGAGGCCAGCACGCGGTGGATATAGGGAAAGCGCGATACCGACGCCATCGCCGAGATGTCTCCCCACAGATTGGGATGCTCGTCGAGCATCGCCTCCCAGGTGTCGAAATCCTCCTCGAAGGGATGGGCGACCCCGCTGCCGGCGCAGTGGGCGGCGATCACCGTGACCCCCTCCTCCAGCGCCAGCTTCAATTTTTCGGGCTTGCCGAAGCTCTGGTCCAGCGCCGGCACCGTATGTTCAAAGGAGGTATGGGTGATCAGGGGCAGATGACTATCGGCGAGCTTTCGCCAGAAGGGGCGAAAGCGCTCCAGGCCGGGATCAATGCCCTGACTATTGGGCAATAATTTGAGCGCCACTGCGCCCCGCTCGATCACCTCGTCGAGGGCGTCCAGAGCGTCTCGTCGCCAGGGATTGACGGACGCGATCGGCAATAACTCATCGGAGTAGTCGCAGACCTCAAAACAAAAATCGTTGGACACCACATAGCTTGTTCGCTGACGGTCAAATTCGCCGAGCTCGTCGTAAACGCCATCAAAGGCCAGCACTCCCACACCGTCGAGATCGCTATCCTCGGCCCACTTCACGAGTTGATCGCGGTAGGCCCGATCCAGCGCCTCGCGCTCCACCCCCGCCAAGCCCAATTCCCAGGTCAACAGGTGATAGAGCAATCCCTCGGAGATATCCTCACTGACGTAGCATCCATTTCGCCGATCGAGGCCGACCAGGTGCACATGAGCATCGATGATCACAGGCGCTTCCATTCGCCCTCCTCGACCTTAACCCGGTACATATCCTCAATATCGGCCCCATTGAGAGGCAAAATTCCAATGCGATCCCCTTCCTCCAACTCCAGCACATCGATGCACTCCGCATCCAGCTCATAGCCCTCTGGGACCCGTCGATAAGCCGCCAACACGGCATTAAACCGGCTTTCCTCTAAAAGATTCTCACTGGCCACCAGCGCTCGCCCCTCCCACTCTCGATCCAGAGTGCCCGCCACCCGCGAGTCATGGGTGCGCTGAACCATCCGACAGTCTTCGGTGCGGCACACAAAGGTCGGCCCCCCATCAAAGGGGTCAATGCTTTGATTCCAATCAAAGCCAATCGATCGCAGCATTTTTTCCACCGGCTTGGTGGGCCCTCCGACCACACCGATCTTTTCCCGAACCTCTTTGGGCAGCACCGCCGTGTAGATCGGCGTCTGCGGAAATAGACTGCGCACAAATTCGATGTTGTGACGACTCAGCTTGTCGGCCTCTCGATAGTCCAGATCCGTGAAGTTTTTGCCCAGGCACTCCCAGAGATCGCTGGTGCCATCCTCGTTTAGCTGAGGCAATAACTCGGCGACGATCTGGTCGCGAAACCAGTCCCGATGCATGCCGATAAATAAAAACCGAACGTAGCTCAACAACTTGCCCAACTTCATGGGGTGACCCTGAAAGTCGGGGTGCAAGATCAGCCCTCCGATCTCAGTGGCCCCATCAAATTCAAAGCGCAGCTGAAGCACCTGATGAACAAAGTGGCGCTCCAGCGTCCGCGAATATTTTTGTTCGTTGCGAATATCGAAATACACCGCCGGACGCTCAAAGGTTCCATGCTGACCGATGATCATGCAGGTCCCCACCAACCGCTCTCCGCTCCACAGCCCAAAGAGGTAATGGCGCTCGTGGGTGGGCAGTGCCTGGGAGAAACTTCGAAGACTGAGCTCGATCAATTCCTTGAGCCGCTCCCGATCGGCGGGCAGGTTTAAGGTGTCCAGATGTCGGGCCACCTCGTAGAGGCCATCGATATCACCGGGGCGAACTTCTCGGAGCTGATACATCAGGGCCTCGTGGTCTCAATTATCAAACCGATCGCAGCAATCGCGGAGCTAATGGAATTTGTCAGGCTCCGTCCTGTTGCTTACATTGGAGCGGTGAGGGTAATTCCCCATCGAATTCTTTCAAGCGGCAATCACTGGCCGCCACTACTGGAGGCATCACGCCATGACGGATTTTCTGAAAAACGGTCTTAAAAAACTGGCCCATCGCGGAAAAAAAGCGGTCAAGCAGGCCACCTCCGAGGCCTCGCTTCGCACGGCCCGCCATCAGGTGGCCTCCACCCGAGCGTCCACCGAGGACGCCGCCCGCGCCGTCGCTCAGGCACCAGCCACCCAGGTGGCCATCAAGGCCGCCGGTCATACCATCCGCTCCGGGCCCGTTAAACAGGTCGCCTACATGTGCGGTCGCGCCGGCGTCGCCGGCGCCGTGGTCGATGGCTCCATGGGCAGCTTCCAGGCCATCAAGGCCGTGCGCGACGGTCGCATCGACAGCAAACAGGCCGTCATTCACACCGGCGCCGAGGCCGGCTGTGGCTTCGTGACCTCCTCATCGGGCACCGCCGGCACCATCGCCGCCTATATGCTCACCGGCACCATGGGCCCTGCAGCTCTGGCGGCCGGTATGGGCGCTTCCGTCGGCTCGCGCTATATCTACCGCCAGCTCGTCGGCGAAACCCTTCCTGAAGAATCCTCGAAGCAATCCTCCAAGGACGACGGCTCCGTCATGGAGCCCATCGGCCGCAAGAAGAAAGAAGACGCCGCCTCCGACGAGGAATAAGTCCTTTTCACCCCCCGAGGCGCATCGCCGGCCTTCCCTGTCGCCTCGGGGACTTGCCAAAGAGAATCCCTCGGTGAACGCGATCCAGGCGCTCCAACTCATCGGCACGACAGGCCGGACTCAGCGCCCACCGCTCGAAGGGCTCCAACCCCAGCCGACTGGCGATCAGCCGCGCCGAAGCATCGATGGCCTCCGGATCCGCCCCGTGGAGCCTGGCGATCACGGCTACCGGCGTGGGAACCCGCCAATCGAGCCGCTCCCCCAACACCTGAATCGCCGCCGCCTGCCTCTCCCATCCCAGAAGATCCCCAAACCCCTCGGCCGTCGCCTTGGCCCACAATTGGTGCGCCCGCTCCACCAACGTCGGTGAGCGCTCTTTCCACTCCAACTGTCGGATAAGGCGCTCCAACGCCATGGGAAATTGCAGCGCCGTCAACATCGACGGCCCCCGCCTCGACTCCGCGTCGAGCACCACCTCGATGCGCTTACGCAGCGCCTCATTGATCGCCTCCGCTCGCTGCTCCAACTCCGCCGGCCTTACGGGCTTACCCATCAGCCGATTGCGCAGCAATTGCTCCATCTTCGGCGCCCGATGCACCACCATCGCGTCGGTGGCCCTGGACACCACCGACTCCAACACCGACAGAATCTCCAGCGTGTCGATCCACCGCTCGTCGGCCTCGTAGATCCGGGCCAACCCATCGAGGATCCAGGGGTTTCGAAGGTCTCTGTCCTGAGCTCCCAGGAGCATGGCCGCCGCCGTCTCCGTTGGCCCCCGCCCCTGGGCCATCGCCAGGGCCCCGCACCTCAAAAACTCGGCCTCCTCCAATGGGCTAGTGCTGCGCAAAAAAGCCTCCAGAAACCGTAGCGTCGCCGCCGCCCACCGCCCGTCCTCCGATTCCAAATGCCCCAGCGCATACGACAGATGGGCGTCCACCACCCCTTCGTCTTCAGCGCGCTCCAACCACTCCTTGCCCGCCGACGGATCACCCACGATCACGTAGAGGTACCCCAAATAGACCCCACAGCGCCCCTTCGAGGAGCGCCCCTCCACGCTATCGGCGAGCCGTCGCACATAGGCGATCGCCTCATCGTAGGCGCCCTGCTCGATCAGCGCGCCCACCCGACTGAGCAACCATTTTTGCGGGTCCACTACCCGCTCCGAAAGGCTCTGTTCTCCAGTATCCATGACCTCTTCCATATCATCCCCGATAGGGTCGCTGACTGCTTGCAGACCACTTCCCCGACCTTCATGGGTTGAATCGATGGCATCGGTGAATTATTTCCTCCCTGGCTCTTACTCCCGGGCTGCCGTCTTTTTTGTCGCGGGATCTGTCGACTGACATCCTCTTTCACCCACGGTGCCCCATGCTCTCTCATCTGGTCATCCGCAACTTCGCGATTATCGATCACCTCGAAATTCCCTTCCATAGCGGCTTTACCGTCCTCACCGGCGAAACGGGCGCCGGCAAATCGATCATCATCGACGCCCTCAACCTTCTTCTGGGCGGTCGAGCCTCCAACGAAGTAATTCGCACCGATGAGCCACAGGCCGTTGTCGAAGGGGTCTTCGAGCCCGAGGGCCCGGCCCACAAGCGCGTCGCCCAAACCCTGGAGGCGCGGGGCATCGACTTTGATGACCAACTCATCATTCGCCGCATCGTCAGCCGAAACGGCCGCAACAAAGTCTTTATCAATGGCAGCCTGACCACCGTCTCTAACCTCGCCGACGCCACCCGCGATCTGGTCGACATCAGCGGCCAGCACGAGCACTACAGCCTGGTGCGCGTCGACGGCCACATCGACCTCCTTGACGCCTTTGCCGACGTCGATGACCAGCGCGCCGAGATGACCGACGTCTTCGGCGAAGTCCGCCGTCTCCGCCGCGAATTAAAGGAGTTGCGCCAGGACGATCGCGATCGCCTCCACCGCATCGACTTCTTGCGCTACCAACTCGAGGAGATCGACAAGGCCGAGCTCAAGCCCGGCGAAGAAGACGACCTCAACGCCGAGGTCGAAAAACTCAAATATGCCGAACGCATCGCCGACGCCATCCGCCTTGCCTCCCTCAACCTCCACGACGCCGACGGCGCCGCCGTCGAGCGCATCGGCGAGGCTCTGGGCGCCATCCGATCCGCCTCCGCCCACGATCCCGCCCTGTTGGAATTCGAAGAGGCCCTCGCCGAAGCCAATACCCTGATCAGCGAGTTGAGCCGCGATATTCAGCACTACGGCATGGATCTCGAATCCGATCCCGCCCGCCTCGACGAACTCATCGAGCGCCAGGAGACGATCAAAAAGCTCTGCCGCAAGCACGGCGCCACCGTCGACGACATCATCACCACCGCCGAGGAGATGCGCCGCGAGCTCCACCGGCTGGAAAACGCCGCCGAACACGGCGAGGAGCTCGAACGCCTCCTCGACGAGGCCCGTCAAAAAGCTTGGCGCGTCGCCCACCGCCTCAGCAAGGCCCGGCGAAAAGCGGCCTCCGATTTGGAGTCGGCCATCGAGGCTCAGCTCCATCAGCTCAATATGAAGGGCGCCAAATTTCGCGTCGCCTTCCAACCCCCAGAGCTTCCCTCCAAGCAGGCCCCCTCGCGCAACGATTTAGACGCCCCCACCCTCGAAAAATTGGGCTTCGACACCGTGGAATTCCTCCTCTCGCCCAACCCCGGCGAGGCCCTGCATCCCCTGGCCGATATCGCCAGCGGCGGCGAATTGTCGCGCATCATGCTCGCCATCAAGTCCGTCCTCGTTGGCCGCGACACCATCTCCACCTACGTCTTCGACGAGATAGACACCGGCATCGGCGGCGAGACCGCCGACATCGTGGGCTCCAAAATCCAGGCCACCGCCGACAACCACCAGGTCCTTTGCATCACCCACCTGGCGAGCATCGCCTCCCGAAGCGACCACCACTACCTGGTGGAAAAGGGGCAGGTCGGCGGCCGCACTCGCTCCACGATCCGGCCCCTGGAAAACGACGAGCGCATCGAAGCCATCGCCAAAATGCTCGGCGGCCAACGGGCCACCGACAAAACCCGCGAAGCGGCTCGCGATCTCCTCGACGGCTGACCGCCAGATCCTTCTCCCTTGGCAGTCCCTCATTTTTATGGTTGTTAACTGCCGCCCCGTGGCTACAATCGCTCATCCCTGCGGGGTTCAAGCGCCTTTGAACATCACCACCTCACGAGCATCATCCATGGACGCCACGGCCGCCAATATCGGTTTCATCAACACCTTCGAGAAGTACCTCCATCAGGTGCTCAACGATCCCCGTCATGCCCAGGCCGAGCCCCGGGTCCTCATGGACGCCTCCCGCCATCTGGCTTTTGCCGATGGCGCCAAGCGCATGCGGCCGATGCTCGTCAACCACTTCGGTGACATGGCCGCACTGGCCGCCGAGGCTCGCATCCGCCTCGCCGTCGCTGGCGAACTCATTCACACCGCCAGCCTGCTCCACGATGACGTTGTCGACGACGGCTCCGAGCGCCGGGGACGCCCCACCGCCAACGCCCGTTGGCATAACTCGGTGGCCGTCCTCAGCGGCGACCTCGTCTTGTGCATCGCCCTGGAGCAACTGGAATCGCTCCCCCAAAAGATCACCATCGAGGCCATCGAGCTGGTCGCCGAGATGACCCGAGCGGCGATGCTTGAGGTTCGCTCGCGACGCCGCCAGGACTGGACCCTCGACGACTGGACGGTCGTCGCTCGCGGCAAGACCGGCGCCCTCCTCGCCTGGTGCGGCGCCGCCCCCGCTCTGGCCACCGACCAACCGGAGCTCGCCCTTCGCCTCAAGCGCTGCGGCCACCACCTGGGCATCGCCTTCCAGCTCGCCGACGACCTCGTCGATCTCACGGGCATCGAGGCTGGCAAGGACTCCCTCAACGACCTGCGCCAGGCCAATCCCTCCTATATCGTGGGCCTCGCCCGCGAGATGGATCCCGATCTGCGCCGGCGCATCGACAACGCCTGGCAGGCCCCCACGACCCCCGACGATCGCCTCCTTCGTTCCTTCGCCGACGAGATCAAAGCCCTGGGCTGCCCCCAGGCCACGGTCACCGCCATCGAAGAGCACGTCGCCGACGCCCACCAGGCCCTCGGCGATCTGGACACCAGCTCCACCTCCCTCATCGTCGAGTGGACCACCCAACTCCTCGCCCTTGCCCGGCGATGCCTCAACCACTGAGCCTCGCCCCACCCCACCTCCTCAACCGCTGGAGCTCGTCGTGAAGGGTTATTCCTATCGCCACGATCGCCCCGATCCCGACGATCACCTCCCGATGTGGCAATCCCTGATCACCGGGGCCGTCGGCGACGTCATCGAATTCTGGGGGTTTAAGCGCAACCACGGCCGCCTCTGGGCCCTGCTCTACATCCGCAACCACCCCATGAACGCTCGACAGCTCCAGGAGGCCCTCCAGCTCTCCAAGGGCGCCGTCTCCATGATCACCCGCGACCTCGAGGACTGGAATGTAGTCCAGCGCCAGCGCGTCCCCGACAGCAAAGCCTGGCATTTCGTCGCTGAGATCGCCTTCATGGACATGATCACCCACGTGCTCCAACAGCGCGAGGGTCAACTCATCGCCCGCGTCAAAACCGACCTCGACGACGCCTACCGCATGGCTCAACGCCAGGGCGATGTCCCCGCCTCTACCCTTCAACGTATCGAACGCATGCAGCGCCTCGCCGGCCTCATGGAACAGGCCCTCAAGATCTTTACTCGCACCGCTCGCCTCGACGTCAGCGATACGCGCGACCTCTTATAACTCCAGATCGTCCTGGTGCTCGCACTCCGCGACGAAGCATTCCTTGTGGTATCCCTCCATAATGCGCTCCGCCATATGCTCCGACAGCGGCTCCAGCCACTCCACCACATCGCTTCGATCGCCATCGAGGGGATCTTCGAACTCCTCCCAGGCAAATTTCTGCTTCTCGTGACATCCCGACCATAGCGAATAGCCCCAGCGCTCCGGGGCATAGCCTCGCCAGATCGCCACATAGAGATGGTCGATATCACAGCTCTTGTGATTGGCCTCGTCCAATAGCCCTTTGTCGTAGCCCACATCGCCCAAAAACTCGATCTCATCGCTCGACATCAGCGTATAATTGAGGGATTCCGCGATCGTCTCCAGAAGCATCGGCGACGGCTCTTCGGGCACTGGCTGCTCGATGCCCACATCGGTAAACGTGATCTTTTCAAAGGGCAGATCCCCTTCTGCCTCGATGACAAAGGGCGAGTAGAACTCCTCGCTCCCCACATCCACCTCCGCCTCTGCAACCGGCTGTTCCTCATCGGTCTCGCTCGCCGGCTCTTGGCTGTGCTCATCGCAGGCCACTGCTGCCGATCCCACCACCATCGCCAACCCGATCGCCAGCCCGCGCTGGGGCCAGGCCATCCCCGCTTGCTTATTCATCGCATCGCTCATCCGTCATTCCACTCGCATACCTACATTGGTCACTCATAACCGAGAACGCGATAGCCCTCCGCTTTCATCCGCGCCCGCATCTCATGAATATGATCCTCGCCGCGGGTTTCAAGTTTCAATTCCACGTTCGTCTTTCCCACAGGGGAGCCTTCGGCGAAGGTCCGATTGTGTTGGATCTCGAGCACATTGGCATTGAGCTCCGCGATCAGGCTCAGCACCCGGGCCAGCGCCCCCGGCGTATCCTGGAGTTGGAGATCCAGGCGCACCATCCGCCCCGTGGCCACCAATCCGCGCTCGATGATGCGGGCGAGCACGTTCACATCGATATTTCCACCGCTGATGATGGCACACACGCGCTTGCCCTCGATGCCGCTGACCTTTTTTGCCGTCAACACGGCGATCGTCGTCGCCGCCGCCCCTTCGGCGATCATCTTCTCCGTCTCCAGCAAATCGAGCACCGCCCCCGCCACCTGGGCCTCGCTGACGGTGACGATATCGTCGAGGTAGCGGCTCAAGATGCCGTGGGTTCGCTCCCCCACCCGGCGCACCGCGATGCCATCGCATAGCGTCGTCGCCGGGGGCATATCCACCACTTCTTTTGCCTCCAGCGACGCCTTCATCGACGGGATCACCTCTGCCTCCACGCCGATGACCTTGATCTTGGGATTCGTCTCCTTGATCGCCGTTGCCAACCCCGCCGCCATGCCCCCGCCGCCGATGGGCACCAGGACCGTATTCAGATAGGGATTCTGCTCCAATAGCTCCAGGCCAATCGTGCCCTGCCCGGCGATGATCGCCGGCTCATTGAAGGGATGCACAAAAAACAGGCCCTCCTCTTCGGCCAGCTCCCAGGCGTGATCGTAGGCCTCATCAAAATTGGCCCCGTGGAGCACCACCTCTCCCCCAAAATTTCGCGTCCGGGTCACCTTCACCAGCGGCGTCCCCTCGGGCATCACGATCTTGGACTTGATCCCAAATTTCGTGGCGTACAGCGCCACCGCCTGGGCATGATTGCCCGCCGATGCAGCAATCACGCCCCCGGTCTTGCCCGCATTCTTGAGGATCAACAACTGGTTGCAGGCCCCCCGCTCCTTGAAGCTCCCCGTCAGATGCAGGTTTTCGCACTTCAAATAGACCTTGCACCCATACTTCTGGCTGAATAACTCGCTATAGGTACACGGCGTGGAGTTCACATGGGGCTTGATCCGCTCCCTTGCGGCTTCGATCTCTTCAAAACCTACCATTGTTGCTCCCAGCGCTGTGTCCAAATCGGGGTCTCCTCGCGACCCTACATCACGTCCAGACGCCGTCCAACCGACCCCTTGCCCCGCCTCCCCCACCGATCGGCTATTCCCTACTCCAGATGCAGACTATCAACCCCGAGATCAGACAGCGCCTCGCGGGCCAGGTCTCGGATCGCCGCCGTATCGTCATGGATCGCCACCTGCTCCAGCGGATCTCGCGCCTGCTCCACGCGCATCTCTCTCAAGCCCACGATCGCCTCGTGGCGAATCTCATCCTCCGGATCATTGAGGGCCGCGATCAACGCCTCATGGGCCCGATCGTCGTTGAGTAGCGCCAAGATCTCGGTCACAAAATACCGCTGGCGACTGGGCGTCTCCTCGCCTGCCTCCAAAAGTAGCGCCATCTCCTCGAGCTTTCGCTCGTACTCCAATAGCACTTCACTGGCCTGCTCCTCCTCACCCTCCTGGAGCAAGATCTCGCCCACCTCCGGCAAAATAAAAATATAGTCCGGATTGCCCTCGTAGGCCCGCTCATAGGCCGACACCGCCTGCTCCAGATGGCCCATCCCCGCATAGGAGCGCGCCAGCACCAGCAACACCTCCGGAAGCTCCTCCACGTGTTCCTCGAGCCTCTTAAAGAGCTCCACGGCCTTCTCCGGACGACCCGTCTCCACATAGATCTGCGACAGCGCGATCGCCGCTGAAAGCGTATCGTTGGTCACGGGCTCATCGAGAGCGATCTCCTCAAATAGCCCCTCCGCCCTGTCGTAATCGTCCATCAAAAACGCGTGGCGCGCCTCCGTAAACTTCTGGCCCTGCTCCTGGGTTCCCTCTGGAAGGGCCTCCACCGCCGGCTCAAAACCCTCTTCTTCAGTGCCTTCCTCCGGTCCCTCATCGTCGGCCTCTTCCTCCGGATCCAAATCCGCCGAACCCGCAGAATCCGACACCATATCAGCCTCATGTCGCTCCCTCGGTGCGTCATCGTCGCGGTCACACCCTCCCCAAATCAGGGCCAAAATCAGCACACCCATGAGGCTGAATTTTCTCATCGCTTCTCCCCTTTCTTCTGCTTGTCTGGTGGCGACAGCGGCATCGAAATATAGAAGGTCGTGCCCTCGCCGAGGGCCGTCTCAAAGTCGATGGTGCCGCCGTGCTCATCGATGATCTTTTTGACCAGCGCCAGCCCGATGCCCGTGCCGTCTTCCTTGCCCTGGGTGACGAAGGAATCGAAGACCCGATCGCGGATCTCCTGTGGAATACCGCTGCCCGTATCGGAAAAGGAGATCTTGAGCTGCCCGTCGTCGTCCCACACCTCCACGCAGACCTCGCCGCCTGGTTCCGTGGCCTCCGCCGCATTGCGGGCCAGGTTGAGCAGTGCCCGCTTCATCTTCACCGGATCCAAGTGAGCGTGGCTTCGATAGCGCACGTCGATCTCAAAGGAGATGCCGTAAGGGTCGAACTCGGTCTCCAACAACTCGGCGATCTCCTCCATGAATTGATGGACCAGCACCCGGCGGAGCAGGATCTCTGAATCACCACGGGCAAATTTGAGCAGCTCCCGCGTCATCTGATTGATATCCCGAAACTGACTCAAGATGCGCTCTGCATACTCCTCGCGCCGCCCGGCGTCGTCGACGCTGGCCATCAACTCCACGTAGCCACTGATCACGGAAAACGGCGTCTTTAAATCGTGGAGAATACCGGCGATCATTTGGCCGATCGTCGACAGCCGATCCTGTTTTTCACGGTATTCTTTTCGCCGACGTGCCGCCACCGCTCCTGCGATCTGGCTGGCGATGAGGGTCAGCACCTTCACGTCATCGTCCGTAAAGCCGAGCTTCGGCGGATTGGTCGATGTCATCAGGTTATAGACCTTGAGTGCTCCGATGCACTGACCATCGTCAAAGAGGGGGACGGCCACCACATTATCCACATTGAGGCCCTGTTCATCGGGTGAGGGCCCCGGCAACACTCGGCACATCCCGGTGCGGCAGATAAAGGACTCCCCGGTCTCGATCACATTCTGCGCCACCGTATCGCCGGGGGCGACGTGGCGCGTATAGTAGTCCCAGTCGCGCTCCTCCATGCCCGGTTTGCGATCCACCAGCGCATTGACCCGGTAGGAGCCGGGCTCCCTCAACGTCAGGGCGCAGGCCTGCCCACTGACCAGATTCAACGTCTTTTCCGTGATCTGCTCCACCAGGCTATCCAGATCCGCCGGGCGACTCAGGTCGCGCTGGATCTCATAGAGCAGATCCAACTCGCTGACCTTCTTTTCCAGGCGTTCCGTCGTCGCTCGAAGTTCTTCGTTTTTATCCAAGAGCGAGTGGTACAGCTCACTGGTCTCCAGGGCGATCGCAAGTTGAGCGCCGATGGCCTCCAGCAGCTTTTCGTCATCGTCGCTAAACTGACCGTTGTGGCTATTGAGCACCTGGAGAATAGCCATCACCTCGCCATCGCCACTGCTCAGCGGCATGCACAGCACACTCTCCGTGCGAAACTCATGCTGGCTATCGAAGCGGCACTCAAAGCGCTCGTCCTCATAGGCGTTGGCCACATTGAGCAACTCTCCATGCTCCGCCACCCAACCGGCGATCCCCTCGCCGGGTTCCAATACCAGATCGAAATTGGTGCCCTGAGCGATCGTGCCGTGAAGCTTCCCCGTGGTGGGATGGATCAAGTAGAGCGTCGCCCGCTGAGCCTCCACCACCGCCGGGATATACTCCATGGTGGTGGCCAGAAACTCCTGGCGATTCAACGTCGCCCCCAGCGTACTGCTGATGGTGACCAGCGACGAATAGCGCTGGTGCTGGTCCACCAGATCGCGTCGAAGCCGGCGCAGCACCCTCAACTTGTCGCCGTCCGTCATCTCCTTGAACGCCGCTTCGCTCAGCGACGCCGGATCGTCGACAAAATCGTGGGCCGCTTGCCGGCTCCGACGGATAGACGCCAACGCCCCCGTGATCTTATCGACCCGGTGGCGTCGCCGAACTCTATCAACCGTCTTTTCGCTCATTACTAAGGGTCAACCGCATGGGTGGAGGTCGCCAAATGACCGGCCCATTCTGGCACCGGGGCTCTCTCTCATCCTATCATAGAGCGTGCACCACTGGACAGTGGGCAACTCACACGGTCACGTCTTTGAGCCTCAACCCCTGGCTCTTCAAAAAGGGCATCAATCCCTTCTTGGTCACCGTGCGAAGCGCGCGGTTCGACAGCTTGACCTTCACCCACCGATCCTCTTCCGGGACGTAGATGCGCTTGGTCTGCAGGTTGGGCTTTTGGCGGGTCTTCTTGCGGTTGTTGGCGTGAGAGACCTTATTGGCCACGTTGGGGCCTTTGCCGGTGATATTGCATTTGCGAGACATGGGAGACTCCTGAAGCTAAAATTTTGATCGATCGCGTCCGCCCCTTAAGCCCGTCCCTTGGTCGGTTGGCAGGCCATCGAAAGGCGGCGCAAAAACTGGCAGCGTCTCCCCCTAAAGTCAAGCCCTTCTCACTTCGCCCTATTGCACACCATTGCTTCGAGCGCTAAATTCGTGACCTGCGATATGTCCTTTTGGACACCTGGTGCTGACTTGACGTTCTAACTTGGAGTACTGCGATGGCGAAGCTTTGGAAGCAACCGGAAAATCTTTCCTCCTGGCGAAAGATCTCCGTCGGAATGTGGAATCGCCCCTCCGATCCCACCATCTATGGCTTCGAAACACTGGATGTCCAAGACCTGGTCGCCTACCTCGACGAGGTCTCCGAGGCCAGTGGCTCCAAGGTCACCTTGACGGCCTATTTGACCAAAATCATGAGCGATATCCTCACCGAGCACCCCAAGCTCAATAGCATCGTCGTCGGCAACAAGGTGCTTCAACGCGAAAAGATCGACGGCTTCTGCCAGGTCTCGGTGGCCAACGACCAGGGCGGCTCCGCCGATCTCAGCGGCGTCAAGATCCCCGACTCCAATACCCTCACCCTTCCCGAGATCGCCGACCACCTCCACCGACGGGCCGACAAGGTCCGCAAAGGGCGCGACAAGGAGATCGAGCAGACCAAGTCGATGCTCGACAAGATCCCGGCCATCGTGCTGCCCCAGTTGATGCGCGTCGTCGACGTCTTGACCTACGCCGTTCCCTTCGACCTGAGCAAAATCGGTATCCGCGACGATCCCTTCGGAAGCTTCATGGTCACCAATTGTGCCCCCTTCGACATCCGCCTCGGCTTTGCTCCTCTGGTGCCCTTTGCCCGCACGCCAATGGTCCTTCTTCCCGGCATCATCGAAGACCATGTCTTCGCCAAAGACGGGAAACCTGTGGTCAAGAAGGGCTGTCAGATCTGCTTTACCCTGGATCACCGCTGCTACGACGGACTCCAGATCGGCAAGATGGTCCGCGGGATCCGCTCCCGCGTCGAACATCCCCGCGACTTCTACCCTGAGGCCTCCAGCTATCGCGCACACCGCACCCCGGAGAGCGATCGCAAGGCCTCGTCCATGGCCTTCGATTCCAGCGTCTCCCGAAACCAACCGTCTGCCGCCACCGTCCCCGAGGCCACCGACGCTCCTACCCCGGAGACCTGATCAGGGCGGCGTCTCCGACGCCGGTTCCTCCAGGTTTAGCCCTCCCGGGTAGGCGTAGGACACGTGGCAATCGTAGCCATAGCCGATGACCCCGAAGGGCTCGTCGCTGGTCAAGGTCTGAAACCCCGGCCCCACCTCCACGGTCGCCACCTCGAAGCGATTCATCTCCCCCACCACCTCGTAGGCTCCGCCGGCGATGGGCTCGCCATTGAGTTCCACGTCCTGGCCCACCTCCACGATGATATTGAGGTAATCCTCTTCATAATTGGTGGGCGTATGCACGATATACTGGTCGCGAAAGCTGTCCACCGGCACCGCCGTGGCCATCGCCGGATCGCCAATGCCCGTGGGGTTGAAGGCATTTCTGCCCTCGTCGCAGATCCGGGGAATTCCGGGCCAATTGGCGCCCACCATATATTGCATCATCTGCACCGGCTTGTCGGCCGCCAGCTCGAAATCTTGACGCGCCGGAAATTGCTTCCACTCCCCGGCGTCCAGACGCGCATTGTGGATCCCCTCGATGGGCGGATCGGTCTGCAGCCGGGTGTCGTCTTCGGCGGCCATGACTCGCCAGATGTCGGGCTCCGGCGTCGACCCTTCGGCGCGCGGCTCGAATTTCGTGGCCACGTAATTGGTCCCCCAGGTGTCGGTGGGAAGCAGCTTGGACTCGATATGATCACAGCGATCGACGCCCAGAAGCACATTGGCGCACTGGTGTCCGCCAAAGACGGTGATCGGCTGCTCGGACACGATATGGGTTCCCGTCAGATCCGGGCAGGGTTGAACAGCATCGGGCTGCCCCTCTGGATCGGTGAGGCATCCCTCGCTCTGGGCCCCCGCCATATCGACCTCCGAGCTCACCAGGTTTAGCGACTGGCCGGGCATCAACTCCACGTCATGGGCCACTCCGGCCTCCATGGCCTCCATATCAGGTCCCGCCAGCACTTCCGTCGTCGGCGTCACCGTCACCGTCGTCGGGCTCGTCGACGAATTGACCATCGTCACATAGCCCCGAAGCCGCACATTGTCGTCGCGGTTCATCCAGCTCATCGCCCAGTACTCCGTGCCCACCGTATTCGTCGGCAATAAAAGTGACCCATCATTGGAGAATACCCCCACATTATTGAGGGGATTGAATTGATGGGCCACCACCGGGATCGATGCCGTCATCCGCATCGCCCGGTCCTCAAAGATCTGGGTTCCCGAATGGCCATAGCCCGGGGGAATCGACAGAATCCGGGCCTGCCCCGGGGCGATGCTCGTGCTCAATGGCTCGCCGTCGGCCCCCTGCAATATCCGCCGATCGCTGGCCCCCTCATAGAGCTCTATCTCCGCAAACAATTCCTCATTGGGATTGGTCACCACGATCGCGTGGGGCTCGCTCAACGCCTCCTGATAATTGTCGAGGTCGATCGACCAGTACTCGCAACCGATATAACTGGAGACCTTTCGAGAGATCTCGCAGAGCGGGTCGCATTGGCCCTCGAAGCACTCCGTGCCGCTGACGCAGAGACCGCTCGGCACGTAGACCCCGGCCTGACTGCACTGGTTGTAGCTCGTCTCCGAGGCGCATCGCGTCTCACCTGGGTCGCACTCCGGCGTCGGGCATCCCTCGTCAGTACAGCTCTCGCCCCCGGGACACTCCCCGCTGACGATCTCGGTCCCCGTGGCGTTGCAATGCTCATGCAGGCCATCATCGCCACACCCCTCGAATTGGCCCGGCGTACAGATCTGCTCCACGCATTCGTTGGCCGCCCCATCGCAGCGCGTCTGCTCCGGACAGGGCTCTGGCTCCCACTGCATCCCCTCTTCATTGCATGTGGCCACCATCTCCGCCCCGTCACAGCGCGTCGCTCCCGGCGTGCAGAGCTGCGGCCCCTGCTCCTGATTATTCTGCGTAGCTCCATTTTCACCGCCCTGGTTTTCTCCCGGTCCCTCCTCCACGGAATCGTCCTGGCAGGCCATCAGCATCAGGCTCGCGATGGCCACCATCCCTATCCACCGCCAACCTCTCTTCACACTCATAGGCGCTCCCATTGGGGCTCAACCATTCCAAGACGTCGCGTCGACCAGGGCTCAATGCTTCGCCCTCATCAACACGCCTATCCTAGCGCCCCATTCCCATGAAAGTCCATTTCCCCAGCTATACACGAGGCTTCAGCGAACGATCTGTGCACCGATGTCGCCGCTGACCAGATTTCGGATATAGATTCGATCGCCGCCGGAGTCGGCCACACCGATCCAGCCGCCGACGCCCAGGTCGGGGGTCTCAAAGATCTGTGCCGGCAAATTCGCGGCCTCATTCCTCGGCAAAAAGCTCTCGGCGCTGCGCGAGAAATTGCGCTGCACCGCAAAATTATAGGACAGTCCCTGCACCGGCTCTACATCTCCACCGATCAGATCAAAGCGAAGATAGGGTCCCCAGAAGCTTCCCTCCACATCGAGCCGGCCGCTGTATTGGGCGTCGTCGCGCTCCACACAGACGCCGTCCTCGGCCTCAAAGGGCGTTCGAAAACCGCTGGATTGACCGCGGGTGATCCACGCCTCCTGGGCTCGGACCTGGTAGTTCACGGCCTCCGGAAAGCAGGCCCGTGAGGGCAACTCGTCGGTCGTCTCCTCTCCCTCGATCGTGGCGATCCGAAGCTCCGAGGGACCGCTCTCCACGACCTCGTAGCTCAAAAACTCCGCGCCTTCTCCCACCAGCCCCTCACAGGCCTCGTCGACCTCCGGGGTCACCTGCAGCGTCAACCGATCGCCGACATCGACACCGGCGCTGCAAAAGCTGCCACCGCCAGAGATAAATCGCGATCCATCATCGCGGTGCACAAGGCCCGCATCGCCGGAGCCGGCCCCCGGCAATACACCCTCATAGGTCACCGTCCAGGTTTCACCGTCGATTCGGCGATCATAGGGACTCAGCGCCACCAAAGGCTCGCCATCGTCGTCAAATTGGGCTTCTCCAAAGGGCAGCAACGTCGCTGGAGACATCCTATCGTCCTCCGTTGCCTCGTCCTCGACAATGCTCCCAAAGTCCGGGTCCGCGGGCAATTCCGGCCCCACGGGACGGGGCATCCCACCCATCTCGCACCACTGCTCTTCGGCGATGCCCTGCTCACTCAGCACCTGAGCCAACTCATCGGGCACATCGCATTGCAGTTGGCCCACGATCTGACTGGATTGCGTGCTGGCGTCGCGGATACCGAAAACCGGGGTCAATCCCACCTGAACGCCATCTTCGGGCTCCGAAAACCGCAGCTCCACCAACGTCTCCTGGTCGTCCTCATAGGGGTCGGCGCCCAGCGGCAGCCCCGGCCACTCCAGGCAACCCGCTTCCTCGCTTTCCGAGACTTCCTCCAACGTCGGCCGTTCCCCATCGGCGAAGCCCTGAGCGATGCCATCCTCAACTCGACAGGCCACGTCCAACGTCCCCACTCCATAGAGTTGCCCATTATCGGAGGCCACTTCTGCGCCATAGCGATAAAGCACCTCATCGCCCTCCTCGCCTTCAAAGCGCTCCACCGTCGCCATCAGCGCATTCGCCGAGCGCACCAGTGGCACACCAAAGCGCTCCGAAAACGGCAGGGTCGTGGGCTCCTGAGCGATCGCGGCATCCACCACCTCGCCGGCCGCGGCATCGATGACCACCAACTGGTTTCGACCTCGATCCAGGGCGTAGACAAAACGCCCCAGGGCATCGACGTCCACACTCTTAACTCCACTGCCCTCTTCCGGATTGTCGCGCCAGGCGATGCGCTCCACCTCACAGGGGGCGTCACCACCATCGAGGCATGCATCATCGCCCAGGGTCTCGTCGTCAAAGGCCACTCTCGAGACCTCATCGCGGCTTCGATACCCCACCCATCCCTGGCGACGCGCGTCGTCCAGGCTCAGTGCTACCGGCCGTCCAGGCAACTCCATCGTCGCCTCCACCGCCTCTTCCCACTGGCAATTTTGCTCCGGATCGTGATCGCGGCGATCGACGCTGGACTCCGGCTCCTCGCACGAGGGCGACCCCACCAGGTGCAATTCGTTGGGACCTCCCGTGACCACCGCCATCCTCTCTTCGTCCCACAGCGTCTCGATGCCCTGGGGCGTGCCCTCCACCTCGATGGCACTCTCCATCGTGCGCAACGTCCACAGATCGATGACCTCTAATCGACGCTCCACCTGACTGGCCACCACTGCCGCATTGCCCGGCGCGTTGACCGCCAGATCGATGGGCCGCTCTCCCACCGCGATCTGCGTGACCCCGGGGCGACGAGCGTCCATATTGACCATTCGCGGCTGCTCCATGCCCAGTGCCAACACGCCGATCCGTGCGCTGCGCTGGTTGATCACCAACCCAAAGCCCATATCCCCGGCCGCACAGGCCGCCAGAGGCGATGTCTCGATCGTCGAATCACTCAGCTCCACGGGACCCAGGCAGACCTCTCCGTCTACCGCCTCCACCCCGATCGGCGCCTGAAGCACCTCCTGCTGTGGCGGGTCATCCTCACTGCACCCCATGGCGCCCACGAGGGCGAACACCAGGCCTATATAAAGCGGGGCTCTTACTTGCTTTGATCGCATCGTCTCTACCTTTTTGGTCCCGCGCTTTACCGCTTGATCCCTTTGCTCAGTCAATAACATCGATCACCTTGTGGTAATCGTCGCTCTCTGGATCGAGATCGATCACCGCCACTGCCCCACAAAACCCGGTCCCGTCATCGCATCGCTCAAAACGGTCCTCCCCGGCATCAAATAGGGTCACATATCCCTGACAACGCTCACCGGCTTGCTGGCAATTCGTCCCCTGATCGGTCCGCACCGAGTAGGGACTGCGCCCCACCTCGATGATGTCGATCACCGCCCCTTGTTCGACGTCAACCACTTCCACGACGCCCCGTTCATAAGAGGGAATGTAGAGCCTCTTGACCCCGTCAGGGCCGCGATGGCCGTGCAACTCCGAGGGCCGGTGCTCCAGCGTGATCGTATCGATCACCGCCGGACTCCCGCCGTCGGCTTCCATGCCCACCACGTAGAGCGCCGCCGGACTCCGCGTCGCTACGTACAGCTCCGAGCCATCGTCATTGAACTCCATCCCCCGGGCATTCAGCGATCGGTCCCGCGACGTCAGCCGCACCGACCCCGCCCTCACGATCGCCTCCACTTCCCCGGCGTTATTGATAAAGGGCCGAAACCCCGCCACTTCATTGGTCCCTCGCGGCGCAGCGAACACCACTTCGGTCCCCGGCCTCACCGCCAACTGGTTGGCCCCTCCGCTGAGCAGTGACGCACTGCGCATCGACGACCCCGACAGGTTTCCACCGGGCATGGCCATCGCCGTCACCGCATCGCTGCCCAGATGGGACAGATGCACCGTATCAAAACGCTCTCCCTGCCGCTCCGCCTCTCCCACGCTGATCGCGAAGGGATCGGTGGGAATCCGCCGCGCCCCACTGCTGTCGGGCACCCGACGGGAAGTGCAATCATCGGGGTTAGCCGTCGGCCCATCTTCGCCGTCGCAATATATCGCCTGTCCCTGCTCGGCGACCGTCAATACACTGATCTCATTATTGTGGCGCGTTGGCACGTAGGCCCGATCTCCTTCGGCGTTGAGCGCGATCTGCGACCCAAACGAGGGGATAAAGGGGCTCGATTGGCCCAGAATCTCTCCCTCTTGCGTATCGATCACCGACACCGTCCCTCCCTGCGCCGGACGGTAGGTTCGATTGAAATTGCTATTGACCACATACAGAAACCGCCCGTCGGGATGCATCTCCATCCCAATGGGATAAAAGAGTCCATCTCGAGGCGGCAGCGGATCTTCAAACCCCTGATCGCATCCACTGATCACCAGGGCGATCGCCACTATCGCCGATATCGCGAACCTTCTTGTCGTCTTCATACTATTCCAAAAGCTGTGATCTGTGGTCGACCGGGCGCGATCGCGCCCAATTCCGTTATCACCAGCGCCGCCTTCAACGCAAGGTGAACCCACCACATCGCCTTTTCATCACCGCGCCTCTTCCGCTACCCTTGGGCTGTCTACTTTCAATGATAGGAGCCCTATGTCGTCGCACTGGCCTGTACGCATTGCCGCCCTCCTGGCGCTCATCGTCATCGGCTGGATCGGCTACTCCACCTGGATCATGAGCCTCGATGATCGGGCCGCCCATATCGAGGCCAGCCTTTACGTCCAAGACCAGGTCGCCGCCGGGGATTCGGCGCCATTGCGAGTCCTTGTCGCCCCCACGGAGGCGGACATCTCCCCTTCTGGGCACCCTGTAGAGATCACCCTCGACGGCGATTCTATCGCCCGTGGGTCCACCGACGAACACGGCCATTTCTCGACCACCTTTCACGCCCCAGAGGACCTCGACGCCAGCCCCCTGACGCTCCAGGCCACCGTCGGCGAGGGCTCCACCGCCCAGAGCCCCACCACCACTGTCGCGCTCCACCGTCCCTCTCAGATCATGGTGGACACCGACAAGCCGCGCTACCAGCCCGGTGAATCGATCACCCTTCGTGCGATGCTCCGCGCCCCCGACGGCTCCCCCATCGAAGAGGATATCGCCTTCCAGGTTCTCGATCCTCAGGGCATCGCCCTCTACGATCGGCCGGCACAGACCAACCCCTTCGGCATGGCCCAGGCCTCCTTTCCGTTGGCCGACGTCGCCCGCCACGGTGAATATCGCATCGTCGCCCACCACAATGACGCCACCCACGAGACCACCGTCGACGTCGACGCCTATGAATTGCCGGAATTCGATATCGAGCTGCAAGCCGATCGCGATCACTACGGGCCCGGCGATCCCCTGGAGCTCTCCGTGCAGGCCGATTATTTCTTTGGCCAGCCCGTGGCCGACGGCTCTGTGGCCATCATGGCCACCCATTTCGTCGGCGAGATGACCCCCTTTGCCCGGGAGGCCACGCGCCTCGACGATCAGGGCTCGGCGACCGTCGACTTTGAGCTTCCCGATTACTCGATCGGCTCCGCGGCCCTCGATGGCCAGGGCCAGGTCGCCTTCGAGGTCACCGTCGGAGATGGCGCCGGCGACCGTGAAAGCGCCACCTTTGCCGCCCCCATCGTCACCGAAGAGTTGGTCATCAACGCCTTTGCCGCCGGCGGCACCCTGGTCGAAGACATCCCCAACCAGATCTGGTTCAGCACGGAGTCCCCCGATGGTCAGCCCCTGCCCGCCGAGGTCACCCTCTACCCCGAGGGCCACAGCGCACTTTCCTTTGACACCGACCACCGCGGCCTCGCGGCCGTGGAGCTCGACTACGCCCTCTTGACCCAGGGCCGGCTCCAGGCCCAGGCCACCGCCGACTCCGACGACGGCACCTCCCTGAACAACCGCCGCGACATCGATCTCGGTGACCAACACGGGCACCTGAGCCTCGTCGTGGAACATCCCTCCTACGAGATCGGCGACACCGTCGATATCGACATCCACGCCTCTCGAGACTCGGGCCCCCTATTCGTCGAACTCCTCCACCAGGGCCAGACCCGCCAGCTCAAGAGCCTTCATCTCCAGGACCACCGAGCCGCCTTCTCCGTAGACATCACCCCCGACATGGAGGGTTTCCTCGATCTACGCGTTTCCACTCTCCCCGACGAAGACGGGCCGGAGTCCGCCACCACCCGCATCCCCATCACCAACGCCGAGCCCCTGGAAGTCCTGCTCACCGGCGCCGACGGATCCCTTCGGCCCGGCGACCGCTCCTCCATCGAACTCCAGACCCTCCACAATGGCGAGCCCGTCGCCGCTTCCCTGGCCCTGGACATCGTCGACCAGTCGGTCTTCGCCGTCGGTCCCCGCCAGTGGGGCATGAGCACCGAGGCCCTCGACACCGAGCTGGAACCCCACATCCAGCGCGTCAATCGCCGCGCCCTCGACCAACGCCTTCGCTTTGCCATCGACGCTACCGGCGATCCCGGCACCGCCCTGCCCCTCCACGACCTCCCTCACTGTGCCCTGGGTCTCGGCGGCACCCTCCCCGAATTGACCGCGGCCTCGGGCCTCGACCAGATGCTTGAACAGATCTACGAACGCCAGGCGCAGCAAAAGACCTATAATGGCTGGCTCGTCCTCTTCTTTGCCCTTTTGCTTCCCATCGCTTTGACGGCCTGGGTTTTCGCCCACCGGCGCCCGGAAAGCGACTCCACCAACGGGGCTCAGCTCGCCGCCGGCTTTGTCGTCCTCGCCCTTCTATCGATACTCTTCGCCATTCCCTTTTCCGCCGATAGCGCCGCCGGCGCCCAACTGCCCCTGGTTGTTTTGCCCACCGTCGTCGTCTCGCTCTCCATCGTCACCGCCGTCTTCAAAATCGATGCGCCGGATTTCCGACTGTGGGCCGGAATCGCCACCCTCCTGGGCTTTCACACGGCGCTCTTCGTCGGCGCCCTCGTGGCCTTCCCGGACGCCGTCGCCATCGAGCCCCTGGAGCGAGCCGCCATCCCCATGGTGTTGTCGCTCTTCTTGGTCCCCTTGACCCTCACCTATATTGGTGTGTCTCGCTTCAACAGAGACGATTACCTGGCCTCCATCGCCGCCTTCTCGGCAGGAGTCATGTATCTGATCCCCAGCTCTATCCTCGCTCTCCAGAGCGGGGCGCTAATTGTATTGCTCTTTTTGGTGCCCCTTCTCTTCGTCTTGTGGTGCGCGACCACCTGCATTGCCGACGCCCCTGCCCGCCGTCGCCAACACCTGACCCGACTCGTCGCCGGCCTTGTCCCCGCCATCGCCATCGCCCCCTGGATTCCTCTCTCCGCCCCCACCCTGGAGGGCGCGCTCTGGGTCGCCGGCATCGCCCTGTCGGTCACCGCCTTTATCCAGATTATCCAGAGAGACCACCGCTCCCATTTCTGGCTCCTCTATCCCCTGGCTTTCCTCTTTAGCCTCATTCTCCTCAGCGTCGGGATCACCGACGAGCTCTCTAAGAGCATCTCCTGGCTATTCACGCTCTATTGCGGACTCCTCGCCCTCTCCACCCTCTACCTCGCCGGTCACTTCCTGCTCCGCCGTCGATTGACACCCGCTCTTCCCCTCACCCTCGCGGGCACCGCACTGACCTTCATCGCCCTCCACGCCCCCTCTTTTGGCCCCGAAACCCATGGCCTGGGCCAATGGACCCATACCGTCGAGCCCCTCCTTGGCCGGCTTGTCAACAGCCTGACCTCCTTCGCCATCCTGGCTATTCTGGTCTTGCTGCCGTCCATTTTATTCTACCGCGCCGTCGTGCACCGCCTGGGCCAGGCGCCCACCGAACATATCAAGGACTTCGCCAAAGCCCTGGGGCTGACCCTTATCTTCTCCGTCCTCCTCGGCCTCATCGGCCTGGGCTTCCACAGCGACACCGCCGTTGCCGAGGCTCTGATCCTCTTCTTTTACGTGCTCCTTGCGGCCGTGACCATCCTGGCCTTCCAACTCATCAAAACCCCCCTCGCCCACAGCTCGCGCAACTACGCCTGGGCCACCTTGCCCCTGCTCTACCTCCTGCCCGGCGTCTTGACTCTCTACCTTCTGGAAACGACCCATTCGACCTTCTTTATCACCTTTTGCGCCGTCTTTATGGGCGCTAACGCCCTCTTTTTTGTCCATCTCGCCGGCCTTGGGCTCCGCCACCGTCGCAAGTTCATGACCCTCTCCTGCATCGCTGTGGCCTCCTTCTTCGCCATCCATGCCGCGCTCAGCCCGTGGACCGGCGACGCCGCCTCTGAGCGCACCGCCCCCCTCTTCAATCTTCTCCCCGCCCAGACTGGCTGGTCCTCACTCGACGATCTATTCGGCGAGGCCCAACACCACCATAGAACCCAAGACATGAGCGTTGAGGGTGGTTCTTCATCGGGCGCAACCGAGCGCGCGATGAGCGTCGAGGGAGGTTACGAGGCACCTGAAGCCCGCTCCTCGGACTCCTCTTCATCCTTCGATGACCTCTGGCGCGAGAGAACGCAGCAAGACGCCGACGACGACACCATCATGGACCGCGAGCGCACCGAACGCACCGAACGCACCGCCCCACGACCCACTCCATCGGAACCGGAAGCTGACTCCGATGGTCATCCCACCATCAATATCTTACGTGGAGACGAAGCCCCATCCACCGATGAGTCCTCCTCCGACGACAGCGCCAAGGACGATCCCTTCGACGATTTCGACCCCTCCGATCGCGACGTCCGACTTCGAGAGCACTTCCCGGAAACCCTGTTTAGCGATCTCATCCTCACCGACGACGACGGCCAGGCCGAAGTCGATATCGAGTGGGCCGACTCCATCACCACCTGGACTTTGGATGCCACCGGCATCTCCGCCTCCGGTGCCCTGGGCAGCGCTCAGATGGAGGCCACCGTCTTCCAGCCCTTCTTCATCAGCGCTCAAATGCCGACCTCCCTGACCCGAGGTGATCGTATCCGCCTTCCCCTATCGGTCTACAACCACAGCGACGAACCGCTCCACATCCGCATCGAGGCCCAGGACGCCGAATGGGCCACCATCGGCGATCCCGTCCAGACTCTATCCCTCGATCCCGGCGAGGTCGGTCGCGCTGAAGTCGACCTCCACGCCACCACGGTTGGCGATGTCGACCTGCAGTGGGAGGCCCATGCCCTCTCCGAGGAGGGCGAATATCTCTTCTCCGACGCCCTTCGCCGTCAACTGACGGTCCACCCCGACGGCCAGGCCTTCCACCGCCTCTTTAGCGGCCGCCTCCACGGCACTCACTCCCACGACATCCCCCTCCCTCAAGAGGCCATCGCCGACTCTCACCACGCCACCCTTGAGATCCATCCCGGCCACCGCGGCTACCTCCTGGACGGCCTCGACGCCCTCCTCGATATCCCCACCAGCAGTTTCGAAACCGCCGCCGCCTCACTCTACCCTGCGGCCCTCATCCTGGAGCATCTCGAGGCCACCGACCGCCGCGATCCAGCCCTCGAAAGAGAGGCCCTGACCACCATCGCCACCTCCTATCAGCGCCTCCTCAGCTTCCAGGTCGACGACGGCGCCTACTCCCTCTTTGGCGACGCCCCGGCCACCCCCTCCATCACCGGCTTTGGCCTCCGTATGCTCAGCGATATCGACGCCGTATACGCCATCGACGATCAGGTCCTCGACCAGATGCTTGGCCACCTCGAAGGCATCCAACACCGCGATGGCTACTTCCTCATCGATCCCACGGCCCAGCATATCTTTGGCATCGATGACATCCTCGCCGCCACCGCTTTTTCTGCCCTCAACATCCAGGCCTTCGACCCCGAGGCAGCGTCCATCGATCCCGCCATCACCTACCTCGACGACAACCTCGATCCCAACCATGCATCCACCCTCGCCCTCGCCTACACTCTCCGCCTATTTTCCACCGCCGATGCCCCCGAGGAGTCGCGTCAGGAACTCGTCGACGAACTCCATCGCCGCGCCGACACCGACGACGAGCGCACCTCCTGGCAGCCTCGCGGCTCCTACTCCAACCGCCAGGGCCAGGCGGGCCTCGTGGAGACCACCGCCCTCGCCAGCGACGCCCTTTTGAGCGCCGACGCCGACGACTCCATCGCCCACCAGGGCCTCGATTTCCTCGTCGAAGAACGCCGCGAACACGGGTGGGGTACCACCCAGGCCACCGTCGCCGCCCTCCAGGCCTTCAACCGCTCTTCCGACCACGTCGAGCCCCTCCCCGAGGGACAGATCACCCTCCGAGCCGACGGCGAACTCCTCAAAACCATCGCGCTCGACGACACCTCGCCGCTGGAGACTCGACGCCTCCGTCTCGACCTCCCCGATGACTCCACCTCACTGACCATCGACGGCCCCGACGATAGTGGCTACCTCTATCGCCTCCAATCCACCCATCACCGCCCCTGGGACGGCGACGACGGCGACGACGCCGACTCCGGTGACGATGACGACCTCTCTGTGGAGCTTCACTTTGACCACTCCGACATCGCCGTCGATGATCTCCTGGGCCTCTCCGCCACCATCGACGTCGGTCCCACCCCACTGGATTTGGGCCTCGTCCAAATCCCCATCCCACCTGGCTTCGAGGTCGAACCTCAATCGCTGGACGAAGCTCTGAGGGACTCTCGCCTTAGCAATGTCGATAATCAGGGCGACCACCTCGTCTTCAACATCCAAAATATTCGCTCTCACCATACCATCGATCTTCAACTGCGCGCCCAATACCCCATCGAGGCTTCCTCGGGCTCTGCATCTATCCGCGACTACAGCGACCCCGATCGCCGCACCCAGGCCCCTCCCCAGAACCTCTCCGTGCGCTGAGCTTCGGGGCGATTACCCTATTGGTTTTTCTTCACGTTTTTTCTATCCTGAAGATCATCCTACGTCTCAAAGGAGTCCCATGAACCTCCCGTGGCCTGCCTACTTGATCACCGCCGTCGTCTTGGCCCTCGGCACATGGCATTCGTCACTCCTGGTCTTCGGTATACTCCTGTCATTGGCGATGATCGCTCTCGTCCTCTCCAACCGCCGTCATCGGCTCCAATTCAGCTCGCTGGGCGTCATCCCCATCTTCTTTGTGGCTGCCCTGGCCGTCTTGTCCCTATTCCTCAGCCTCGCCGTTGCTCTTCTCGACGCAAACGCACTTCTCTTCGCATCGATCCCCGTCATCGGCCTCGTCGCCGCCACCGCGTTCTTTAGATCCGGGGAACCCGAGTTCCCGATCTGGGCTGGCATCGCCGTCCTCATGGGCATGCACTCCGTCCTCCTCATCTTTGGTAATGACCTCTTCGTCCAACTTGTCGCTTCCGACCACGAAGGCATCTCTACACTTTCCCTGTCCTTCCTGTTGGTCAGCGTGACCATGGCCTACCTGGCGGTTTCTCGCCTTCATCAGCGCGACTACCTGGCATTTGGCAGCGCCACTGCCATCAGCCTTCTCTACGTCGCCCCCACCATCTTGAACAGCACATTAGTTGCCGTCATTCTTTTCTCCTTTCCCCTGCTCTTCGCCTACGGCCTCTTTCGATTCTGCTGCTTTGCACTTTCTCAGATCACGCGCACGCCCCGCCGCAAACGCATCTTTCTGACCACCAGCATCTGTCTCGTCGCTTTCTTCTTGGTCTTTAAGGCGGCCGGTGGAAGCACCAAAGCCCTCCTCCTGTCGATTCCTCCCGTCGAATCCGCCGTCGCCCCTATCGACGACTTATTCGTCGACAGGCCGCCTCCACCCGACGGAGTACACTGCCGAGTCGGCATGGATTATTGATGCCCCCCTGCAAACCATATCCGGCGAAAATATTAAACGCTCTGCGCCCCTCCCCAGGGGAGCTATCCACGAGCCCTCACCTCTAGTCTTTGACCGACACCACCGAGAAGTCGCGCTTCCCAAAGGTCATGGGCTGCAACTCAATCCGACCGGCCCTCCTGAGCCTGGCCACTAGCCCCCTACCGTGGGATTGCAACCAATCGGCGCGCTCCCCATCGCAGCCCAGCGCCGACAGCAACTCCACATTCACATAGCCATCAAAGCCAGCGACCCAACCCACCATCTGCTGTTCCATAGCGCTCAGTTCAGGGGCGCTTTCCCCCGGATGATCCAGCCCTTCGTAGTCAGCAGCCATCTGTACCGGGGCCATCCCTCGCGAGTGCTCCAGGCGGTGCTCCTTGCGATACATATGACCGAGCGAGACCACCTGATGATATAGATAGCGGTCGCTCAAACTCTCCGGGGGCGCTTCCAATAGATCGTCGACGATCCTCTCCTGCATGGCCACCCAATCGCGGGCCAACATCTCGCTCAGCAGGTTATCTAACACATAATCGAGAGCCACAAATAGCGTATGCGGTTCGTTTTTCGTGAGTTGTGGGCCGTCAACATTTGGCGTTGGAGGGACCCACAGCCCCGGAATATCCTTCACCATCTCCTCGCCCGTCTCCAGGTCCACCACCCCTTTTTCTTGATCCTCCAAATACCCGAGGGTGTCCCCGTCTTCGTCCAACGGGACCTCTCCGGGAAGATGGGCGCCTTTCCCGAGGGCGTCTGACACCCATTCCTCGGAACAGATCACACCGGGCTCATCCCTGGAACGCGCCTGCTGCGCTCGAATCAACGACGCCTTTCCATCATTGGGATGTCCAACTCCCCTCGATTCTTCCAGCGCGGTATTTTCCCAGAGCACAGGCCGTCCCCGTTCATTGAGAAATACGTCCCCCGCTTCGAGCAGCTCAACCGCCCCACCCCGCTCCCCTTCTTGGTGACACGCCTCCAACTCGATCAACAGATACTTCGGGCTACAGGGGCTACGTCGGATGTCGTAGTCATAATAAAGTCGGGTTCTGTCTTGCCGGAAGACCTCCGCCAGGGTGACCTTGCTCACGTCCACCGGTGACTGGCCCTGCCAGTCCGGAAAACCATTCTCGATGGCCGGCCCGAAGACAATCCCCCCAGCCTCAAACTCATAATAATAGCGCCCGGTGGCCCCCACCATCCGCTGAATCGCCAGATGGAGACCGGCAAGCGTTTCCTGCGACGACACGCGAAGCCGCCGCCAGGATCTCGTCGCACGGGGCATCTGTTCCAAGGATAATCGAAGGTCCATATAACTCGTCATCTCTGTCGCTCCCGAGGTGGGTTCTGATGGGCTGCTCATCTATAGAGACGATTGAACGACTGCAAATGACTGCTGCCTCCAAAGAAACCGGGGGCATGCGGCCTACGATTGACACCTCATAGACCGCGGGGCTCCTCGCCATCTCGCTGACGATTCTGTTGCCGCCGTTGCTG
>CAYQBU010000021.1:0-33794 GCA_964415785.1 uncultured Bradymonadales bacterium | reverse complement strand
GCCACGACGTCTCATAACTAATCCGGGTTCGCCCGGACTAATCACGGCCGAGCAACGAGGACGACCATCGAGATCATCTACGAGGACGATGCGGTCATTGCGGTGGCCAAGCCGGCGGGGTTGCTCAGTCAGCAGACTCGCGACCCGAATCGGGATCACGCCATCGCTATGCTTGGTCGAATGCTCCAAAAGCGAGGCGAGGACGACCCCTATCTGGCGCTTCATAACCGCCTCGATCTGGGGACCTCAGGGGTTTTAATTTTGGCCCGACAGCGGTCGGCGAATAAGGGGTTGTCCGACGCCTTCCAGGGGGGACAGGTGACCAAGATCTACCGCGCGTTGGTGATGGTCGATGGCAGTCAGAGGCCACCGGTTGATGAGCAATGGAGCGTCGATAACCACCTGGGAGCAGTGGCGGAGGGGCCACGGGGCAAGCAGGGCTCGGTGAGAGCGGGAGGGGATTGGGCGAAGACGTCATTTAAAGTGGTGGAGAGAAAGGGATTACTATGGGAGGTGGAGGCGATGCCGGTGAGCGGGCGCCGCCATCAAATCCGAGTCCACCTCGCGGAGCGCGGCCTGCCGATCGTGGGCGATGAGCTCTACGGAGGAGATGGGACGGAGTTGGCAGATAAGGCCGGACGGATGATGCTCCACGCCCATAAGGTGGTTATTCCCCACCCGTTGAGGGAAGATTACCTCGATCTGGAGGCCCCATTGCCGCCAGCGTTTATGAGGGTGATGGAGGCCAAGGGACGCGACTAGGAGAGGGAGGGGTCAGGTGAGGTCGTCGAGCAGCGATTGGCATTGCTCGGTGGGCAACTGATGGATCCGGCCTTTGTCGATATAGTCTCGAAAGAAGAGCCGTGTCTGGTCGCCGACCTTGGTGAAGTGAAGCTCGAGGTAAGCCTGGAGGTCAAAAGGAGCGATCCAGGGGGCGAAGGTGAGGGCGCCCCGCCAGGTGGTGGGGCCGAGGAGGCGGATGCTCAGCGGAGGGGTGGCGTCGATGGAAGCGGAGACAATGGCCATGACCTCGTCGGTGGTCTGGCTCAGGCGTCGTCGGGCGGGGGCGTTTCGCTTGAGGTCAGCGAGTGACCAGTCGAGGGTTTCCAGAATAGCGACCAGGGGCATCAGGACGGCGGATCCGAAAGCCGATAATTGGTCGGTGCGCCGATGGCGGCGAGCGCTCATGCCGCCCGATTTGAGGTGTGCGATGAGGGGGGCGATGACATCGCGCGGCCCTTGAAAGAAGGCCGGTGTCAGCGGTGGGAGCCAGAAAGCCGTGCCCGGTTCGTCGACGGATTCGCCCGGCAGAGGAGCGGGATAGGCAACGGCGGTGATGAGGCCGGTGGCCAGGCGTCGATCGGGAATCCACTCGGCGAGCGTCGCTCTGTCGTCGATCCCCGGCAACAGGCTGATCACGTGGCAGTCCTCGCCCAGGGCCTCCAGGAAGGGAGGAAGCCATGGTCCTTCAAGTCCAGTCGATGGGATGCAAAAGAGGGCGGCGTCGTAGCTTCGATCCTGGAGTTGCGATTCCGATGAGACCACTGCACGAGGTTGAAAACGAAGGGGGGTGGAAAGCCCTTTAGAGCGGTCGTAAAGGCGGAATCCCTCTCTGGCGGTGGCGGCGTATTTGGGCCGAACATAGGCGTCGACATGGGCGCCGCCCTCGGCGAGGAAATATCCGTAGAGTTGACCGACCGAGCCGGCACCGACGATGAGAATGCGCATGACTAACCCTGGCGAGGCGATGGATGACTAAAAGATTTGATCCGGTGGAGCGCAGGCCCGGGCGGCTCGCCGCCACGAGTCGAGGCCGTCGAGAGGGATGGAAAGGCGCTGGGCGACGGCATTGAGGTCGTCGGCAAAAGGGGCGACGATTTCACCGAGGGGCGGTGGGTGGTCGGTGAGGATGGCCATGGCGTGCAGAGCATGTCGATCGTGATGGGCACAGGGGATCTGATTGTACTTCTTCTCGCCGATCAGGGGGTGACCGGCGTGCTGGAGGTGGACGCGGATCTGGTGGGTTCTCCCGGTGCGAAGACGGGCCAGGATGAGACTATAGTGAGAGCCTGTGCCCAGGCGCGCGACGTCGGTGATGGCCGTTTTGCCGGTGGGATCGATGGCGACGGTGGTGAAGTTATTGTCATCGTCCAGTCGGCGAATGGGGGCGTCGATGGTCATCTTGGCCTGGTCGACGACGCCATGGACGAGGGCCACGTAGATCTTGTCGACGCCCTCATGCCAGTCGCTCTGCCAGGTGTGGACGGCCGACTTACGACGGCTAAAGAGGACCACCCCCGAGGTGAAGCGATCGAGCTGGTGAAGGGCCCAGACCTTTTCACCGAGGTGCTCCATGAGCTGGTACTGGAGGCAGTCTGGATCGTCGAGATCAAAGCCGGTGGTCGCCAAGCCCGGAGGCTTGTCGCAGGCGATGATGGTGTCCGTACGGGCGAGGATTGAGGGTTGCATCGGCGGCCACGTCAAGGAATTTAGCCAGTAGGGTCGACAGCGAGCAATTAGAGTTCTTCTCCCAAAGCCTGGGCGACTTCTTCGCTGAGATCGAGGTTGTGGTAGATCTCCTCGATATCTTCGTGATCTTCGAGCTTGTCGATCAAGTCCATATTGCGTTTGACGATCTTCAACTCTGGGGTCAGCGAGTTTTCGGCGACCTTGGTGATCTCGTCGGTAATAAAGTTGTCGAGGCCCTCTTCTTGGAGACCTGTTCGGACCTGGGCAAAGGACTTGGGATCGGTGGTGATAGTGATGACCCCATCTTCCCGTTCAAAGTCCTCGGCGCCATGTTCAAGGACGAGCATCATGAGCTCATCCTCATCGTCGACGTCGTCGCCATTAAGGCTGATGAGTCCGTGGGAGTGGAACATCCAGGAGACGCAGCCGTCTTCGCCGAGGTTGCCACCGTGGTCATCGAGCATGTGGCGGATTTCAGCGACGGTGCGGTTTTTATTGTCCGTGGAGCCCTCCAGAAGGTAGGCGACGCCACCGGGGCCATAGCCTTCATAGCGGAAGTCGGTATAGCTGACGCCTTCCAACTCGCCGGTGCCTTTTTTAATGGCCCGCTCAATATTCTCCTTGGGCATATTGGCATCTTTGGCCTTGTCGACGTATACGCGTAGCTCGGAATTATACTCCATGTCGCCACCGCCGCGTCGGGCCGCGGAGGTGATCTTTTTGCTCAATTTGCTAAATATCTTGCCCCGTTTTTTATCCTGTTTGGCCTTCTTGTGCTTGATATTGGCCCATTTACTATGTCCTGCCATGAGTGCCTCCAGGTGGCAAAGGAAGGGGTTAGCCCGGATTATTCACGACTCGCCTACTGCGGCTCATCAGAGCCCAGGTGCCTGCATCTCACTCCTCGACGATGCTCCGCATCGCCTTTAGGGCTCGATTTTGGCCTCTGAACTCTGATTTTGCCTCGTCACGACGTCTCATGAATAATCCGGGTTAGGGGTCAGCCTGAGAGTTGGTTGCCATCTATAGCATTGGGCGACGGCGAATCGAAAGTAGGAACCGAAGATGAAAAATCCAAGCAATGGGCAGGTGATCGGAATCAGCGCCGGCTGGATGCACGGCGACGACCAGCGCCAGCGATTCAATGGGCGTCCGCTATTCTTCGTGGAGCGCTCGATGGTGGAATGGGTACTGGGAGAAGAGGGGATGGTCCCGATGATGATCCCGGGAGTGGGCCCAACCCGGGGAGCGCGCTGGGATCCGAAGCAATTCATCGACGCCGTCGATGGACTGGTGCTGCAGGGCGGGGCGGACGTGGCTCCCCAAAGTTACGGGGAAGAGCCGCTGCGTCCCGAGTGGTCCGGTGACGGGATGCGCGATGACTACGAATTGGCGTTGATCGAGGCCGCCGTCGAGGCGGAGGTTCCCATTTTGGGGATCTGTCGAGGCCACCAGATCCTCAATGTGGCCTTCGGAGGGACGCTCTATCAAGATATTGAAGCCCAGAGACCGGGAGCAAGAGTGCACCGAGATGGCGAGGCCTACCAAGATCACCTCCATCAGGTAGTGCTCGACGAAGGGGGTCGGTGGCGGGAGGCATTCGGAGTCGCCGGGGGGTGGGTTAATAGCGTGCACCACCAGGGGATCAAGGAGCTAGCTCAAGGGATGAAGGTGGAGGCCAGAAGCATAGACGACGAGTTAATCGAGGCGATTCGGTGGGAGGGTAGCCACTATGTCGTCGGTGTGCAGTGGCATCCGGAGTTTCAACGACGCGACCAGGGGAAATTGCTCGATCCGCAGGTGATCCTGAGGGACTTTAAGGAGGCCGTGGGCAACAGAAAGGGCAAAGGGTGAATATTTTTGCTAGAGTGGGTGTTAAAATAACATTCAGAAACCGCTCTCGAAGAGGGTCCAGATCAGGTCGCGGCTGCGGGAGGTTTGCATCGGAGTTCGGGATGGCGCTACATGATGGTACAAATACACGAGGAGTCACCAGGCGGAGGTGGGGTTTTGCGACGGCGGTGGCTTCGATAGTTCGCCGTATATTTTTAGAGCGAGGCAGAGGTGACGACATCCAATCCATATCAGTTCAATATTGTGGAGCCTCGTCCCTGGTGGGGAAGTCCAGAGGATAGAGATCTGCACGTGATGTTGGTACATCCCGAGATTCCGGGCAATACGGGTAATATAGGTAGGCTCTGTGCGGGGGCCAATATGTGGCTGCACCTGGTCAAACCGCTGGGCTATGAGTTGGATAATCGCTACTTGAAGCGAGCGGGGTTGGATTATTGGCCCCACGTCAAATTATGCGTCCACGATAGCCTGGAGGAAGCACTGAAACCGTTCAGTCGGGAGCGGCTTTATCTGTTTACGAAGAAGACACCGCGGCGCTATACGGAAGCAGAGTTTAAACCGGGGTCCGTCCTGATTTTTGGCAGGGAGACCAAGGGGTTAGATGAAGAGACGCGGGGGCGATTTGAGGACCGGTGCTTTTCGATTCCAATCAGCGAACATGTTCGGAGCCTAAATCTGTCAAATGCTTGTGCCGTCGCCACCTATGAGGCGATGAGGCAACTGAGCTGGGAGCCACTCGATGGCAAATGAGGCGAAGTGAGCCAGCGATTTGGCAAATATGAGTTGGTTGACCTCATTGGGCGGGGAGGGATGGCGGAGGTCTTTAAGGCTCAGAGTGTGGGGGCTGAAGGGGTCGCCAAGACTCTGGTGATCAAGCGGATACGGCCAGAATTGGCCACGGATAAGCGCTTTGTGGAGCTCTTTATCTCAGAAGCCAAATTGGCGATGGAGTTAAACCATCCCAATATCGTCCAGATCTATGATTTCGGAAAAGTCGACGAGACCTACTATTTGGCGATGGAGTATATCGACGGGGTGCATTTGGGACGTCTTCTTCGGGCGGCCGAGCGCTGCGACTGCCCGATGGAGGTGGGCGATGCTGTCTATATTGCCATGGAGGTGGCCAAGGGATTGGACTATGCCCACCGGCGAAACGATGCCTACGGGGAGCCACTAGGGCTGGTGCATCGCGATATCAGTCCCCAGAATATCATGATCAGTCGAGACGGGACGGTGAAGCTGTTGGACTTCGGAATCGCCCAAACCCGTGCGCAGGGGCGATGGCAAGAGGGTCAAGAGCTGGTGGGAAAGGTGCGCTATATGAGCCCCGAACAGGCGAGGGGAGAAACCCTGGATCAGCGAAGTGATCTCTTCGGACTGGGGGCGGTACTCTTTGAAATGGTCTGTGGTCGACCTCTATTCGTGGCGCCCAGCGAAGATGAGACGCGCCAGTTGGTCAGCTCGGCGGTGGTGCCCGATCTGGGGACGGTGGCGGATATCCCGGAGTCATTGGAGCATGTGCTCTACAAAGCATTGACCAGAGATCGGGAGCAGCGCATCGAGAGCGCCCGGGAGTTTCAGGTCCGTCTGACGCGGGTGCTCTATGAGCAGGAAGAGATCCACGATGGGACGACGGTGGCGGAATATATCGTCAAACTCGACGAAAAGATCGTCGATAACGAGGGGGGAACGGTGCTGTTGGACGGGGCCTGGGATAACCCCGATGAGGACCAGGAAATCACGGTGGTGACGGGACAGGCGGCGACGCCGGGGATCAGTTGGAGAGAGACGGGCCCAACCCAACGTCAGAAGCGACGATCGGTGGAGGTGACCCGCCAGAAAAAGGAGGTCACGCTCATCCACGGACAGGTCCGTACACACCTGAGCGGGGAGAGGGGCGAGAGGAAGCTGGAGGCCTTCGCTAAAGTCGTGGAATCGATCGCCTACAAGCACGACGCGATCATCCACCGCCTCGACGGATGGGAGTTTACGCTACTATTGGGGATTCCGATGGCGACCGAGGCCGACGCCACTCGGGCGGCGCGGATGTGTTTGCTATTCAAAGATGCGGTCAAGGGGCTGCGGCTGACAGCAGAGGGCGATGTTCAGGAGCTAGTATCGCTGGTGGTGGGCTCTGAAAAGGTGTTGCTCGAGGAGCATGTCGAGGGACAAGAGCGGCATTACGAGTGGAGCCTTCCACCGGAGCAGGAAGAGAAATTCCGGGACGTGGCTCGCTCAGCGGGGTCGGTCATCGCCGTGGATCAGGCGATTCGTGCGCGGATTGAGCGCCGATTTGTGGTGCGGCCGATGGCCCAGGGAAACAAGAATGAGACCTATTATCAACTCCAGGGGCCGAAGAGTATCCGCTCCCAGCTCAAGGACTTAAGACGCTCCTTTGAGCACTTTCACGGCCGCGAGCTAGAGCAGCGCATCATGCGCACGCGGCTCCGCTCAACGCTGCTCAATGAACAGGCTGCGGCGATGATCTGGGTGGGCGATGCGGGGGTGGGCAAGTCGACGTTGATGGAGGGGTTTTTGAGTGATCTCAGCGGCGACGACGTGCGAGTGGTGCGGGGCGTGGCGACGCCGGCGCAGCGCGATATCCCTCTGGCCAGCGCCACGGCGTTATTTGCCGAGATGTTGGGGCTCGATCTGCGATTGGAGAAGGGGGAGCTGCGCCACCAGATCCGCCAGCAGGTCGACGCTCTATTTGGGGAGCCACCCCCGGATCAAGAGCGGTGGATCGAGGCGTCGCTCCAACAGCTCTTCGACACCGAGACATCGTCCGTCGGGTCCGGGGAACTCAATCTGGTCAGCGGCAGTTCGCGACGGCAGCAACTCTTTTCAGCATTGAGGAAACTGACCGATCGGCTCGCCCGACGGTGCCCGCTGGTGATCGCCATCGACGATGTGGAGTATATCGATCCGGTGATGATGCATTTTGCGGCCCAATATTTTGATAGTCCCCGCTCAGCGCCGGTATTCTTTGTGGGCACGGCTCGAAAGGAGGGCGAGGTGGAGAGTCGACGGGCCTGGAAGCAGCTTCTGGCGGCGCGGTTTGTCCGGGTGGAGAGCTTGCCCGAGCTCTCGAAAAAGAGCGCCGAAGAGCTGGTGCGAGGCCTGTTGTCGATGACGGGATGTATGGTCGACGATGAGGTGGTCGACCAGTTGGTGGATCGATCAGGGGGGAACCCGCTCTATATCCAAGAGGTGGTGGAGGCCTGGCAAGAAGAAGGGGAAGACAATGAAGTGGAGACCAGGGGGTTGCCGGCGAGTATCGAGGGGTTGCTGGAGGCGCGCCTGGATCGAATGGCCAGGGAGCTTCGCGAAGATCTTCGGCGTCTGGCGCTGTTGCCCGAGCCCTTTTCCAGGGCGATTGCTCAATCGGCATTGCAGATCGATGAGCGCCACCTCGAGGAGTTGACCAGGGCGGGGCTTCTCCGGCCCGCCGATCGCGAGGCAGAGCGATTCCAATTTGAAAGCGAGGTGATTCGACGATCGGCGGCCCGGGGACTTCTCGACGAAGATCGCCGGGAGATCCATCAGGCGATCGCCAGAGAACTTCTCTGTCGTCGAGAGCGCTACGATAGCAAGGTGGTTGCCCACCATCTGGAAGGTGGAGGGCAGCGTTCAGAGGCCTTGAAATGGTACGAGGAGGCCATCGAAGAGGCCTATACGGATTGGGGCTCCGCTCACTGTCTGCAGCTGTGCGAGGAAGTGCTTGCCCGGCCGTGGCTAGACGATGGGGAGCGAGGACGGATTTTGAAATGGAAAGCTGCTGCGTTGCGGGAGCTGGGGGCCACCGAGGAGCGACGAAAGACCCTGGAGCAATGGTCACGTGTCGCTGCACAAACCTCGGATCTCGATCAGCGCCTGGAGGTGATGGTGGAAGAGGTTCGATTCTTGCGAGGGGAGGGAGAGTTGGAACGGGCTCGGGGGCGTGTTGAAGTGCTGCGCGAGCAGGCCAGAGAGGGCGGCAAGAGGCGGTTTGAAGCTCGGGCCTGGCGCCTGGAGGCGGTCATTGATCTATCCGAGGGACGTCGAGACCGGGCGTTGACGCTCATCGATCGGGCCATCGCTTCGCTACATCAGATCGGGGAGGGCGGCGACCAGCGGGTATTGGTGGAATCCTATGTCACGCGGGGCGTGATCTTGAGGCAGAGTGGGCGCCACCGCGAGGCCCTGGAGTCCTATGAGACCGCTCTGATGATCAGTCAGGATCTGAGGTCCTCGACGCTGCATCGCCAGTTGTTGATCAATAGCGGTTTGGCGCGGGCGTATATGGGTGATTTTTCCAAAGCCAAGCAGTGCTACAGCGAAGCGCTGGAGATCTGTCGACGATTGGGCCATCGGCGCGACGAAGCGCTGGTGTTGGTCAATCTGGGCCATCTCTACGAGATGTTGGGTCGAGTCGAGCGAGCGGTGGAGTCGACGCGGCGAGGGATTTACCTGGCGAGAGAAGCGGAAGACGTGCATACGGAAATCGATGGGATCATCACCCTCGGGCTGGCCCACCTGGGCCAGGGAGAATGGCAGCAAGCGGAGGAGTACCTCGAAGAGGGATGGCAGAGGGCGCGGGCGCTTCCCCATGTCTATATGATGGTGTGCGCGTTACTTGGACGGGCTCAGCTGGAGTTGGGCCGAGGAAGCCAGGAGGGCATCGCGCAGGCAGAAACCATGGCCCGTGAGGCGTTGAATTTTAGCGAAGATGCGGGTCTGGTGTGGGGCGATGTGATGGGACGCCACCTGATGGCCGAAGTGGATAAGGCGCGGGGAGCAGACGAGGAGGCGCTGGCGTGGTCCAGTGAGGCACTAAAGCGATTGGAGGGGCTGGAACTCTATGGGGAAGACGCCGTCTTGATGGGGCAAATTGAGCTGATGGATCATGGGGACGCCCGAAATGCACTGATTGGTCGGGCGATGCAGTTGACACAGCATCGCCTCCAAAATATCGACGACGAGGCGGACCGCGAGGCCTATAAGAATCGAGAGTTGACCCGAAAAATCATTGGGTTAGCGCCAGTCGCTGCCGCGTCGGAGTGATTGGAGGGCGGCCTCGAAGTCCGGTGGGTAGGGGGAGGTGACCTCGAGTTGGAAGCCCTGGGGGTGATGGATCCCGAGTTGAAAGGCGTGGAGGGCCTGGCGGTCGATCAGTGAGGTGTCAGCGGTGCGCCTTCCGCCGTAGATATGATCGCCCAGTACCGGGGCGTGGGCTTCATAAAAATGCATGCGGATCTGGTGAGTCCGACCGGTCTCCAGGCGGCAGGCGACGAGGCATGCGCCGCAGTCAAAGCTCTCCAGGAGTCGATAGTGGGTGATCGCTTGTCGGGAGCCGCCGTGGTGGCCCGTAAAGCGCACCCGCTGATTGGGGTGGCGTTGATGGGGCGTATCGAAGGTGCCCTGGCGGTCAAGGCCGGGGCCGTGGACGATGGCGTGGTAGACGCGGTGAGCGCTATGGGCTCGAAATTGGTCGCTGAGGTGGTGGTGGGTGGTGTCGTCGCGGGCGACGACCAGAGAGCCCGAGGTGTATCGATCGAGGCGATGTACGATGCCCGGTCGAAGCCCTCCGGGGACCGATGAAAGACCGTCGCGGCCGTAGCGCTGAACCAACCCATTGACCAGCGTGCCGCGAGGGTGGGCGCGGGCGGGATGGACCACAAGGTCGGCCGGTTTGTCGACGACCAGGAGGTGGTCATCTTCGTAGAGCAGGTCGAAGTCCACTGCTTCGGGGGCGGCCGACGGCTTGATGCGCGGGGTGTGAACCCAGCGGATCTGGTCACCGGGCTTGAGCTTTTGACCGGCCTTGGGGACCTCACCATTGAGGGTGATATCGCCGCCGTTGAGCTGCTTTTTTATCTGAGAACGGGAGAGTCCGGGAGGGTCTTGATCGACCAAGAAGCGGTCGAGTCGGCGACCGCGCTGGCTATCGTCGATACTGAATTCGTAGGTGGTGGTGGAGGGCATCGCTCACCAGATCGGAGACTCGATATCGCCGCATTTGGCAAAGACGCCATCGATAAACGCTTTTTCGAGCACGTTGGTATTTTCCAACATGTCTTCGTCGACGTACTGGCGCATGTAGGTCAGCGCTTCATTCCAGATGCCGTCGATGACCTGGAAGAGGTTGTCGTTTTTGATTCCCTTGGCGATCTTTTCCTGGATATCGGGGTACATGGTAAGGTCGGAGGCGATGACGCGGGCGCGACGGGCAGCCTGTTTGGGGTCGGTGATTTTCGCCATGGCATAGTCTCCTGAAGTCAAAGAGGATTGTTGAGTTAATTATGGGGTGGTCTGGCCGCGGATGCAACTTCGAGCGGGGCATGCGTTCAATAGGCGTCGAGGTATTCGAAGTAGTCGGCGATCAATTGGGTGGCATCGATGTCAAAGATCCGGGCGATTTCACGAAGATAGCCCCGGAGGTAGACGTGACGGGGAAGCACATTGAGGTCGATCTCCTCGATGGCCGCCAGGTATTTGACGCCAATATGGGTTCGGCTGCTCAACTCCTGGAGGCTCATGGAATGATTCTGTCGCAATTTGATGAGTCGGTCGCCGGGAGAAGGTCCGGAGGGCGGGCTGGAGGGGCGGGATGGAGATGTGCTGTCGGGAGACGAGGGTGGGTCCTCGCCCTCGGGATGAGATTGGGGAGCCTGTTTGGCGTTATCGCTGGTGTCGTTGGAGGACATGGGCGGGGCAGTTTCCACCCGACGGACGGATTTTCGGCCCGAGGCATTGCGCCGAGAGCCCTGTGGGTCTGATCCAGGTCCCACGAAGTTTTCGCTGGGCATGGTCAACACCTGGCGATATAGCGATTCCAGTCGATCGGCGACTTCGGTTCGGCGATCGCCGTCGCCAAAGACGAGGGAGATCGCATTTTCGCGTCGATAGCCCTCCCAGAGGCGGCGGCAGTACTGACGGACTTCGTTTCGACTGAGTTCGGGGTTCAGGCCCATACGCCGTGCGGGATGGGTGTTTTCCTCGGTGGGTATGGGGCGCGGGTAGCGCAGGTCGACCAACTCGATGTCGCGGATATGACGGGCCAAGAGCTCGATGTCGTTGGAGAGGCCGTCTTCGTTACGAGAGGTATTGGTGCCCGTGGTTCGTCGGTTATAGAACCAGCGACGATCGGCGTAGTCGATGGATGCCAAAACGCGGGGAAAGAGCTTGAGCTCGCAAAACAGGGCGTGGCTCAGCACAAAGCCCAGGTCATGTTCGGCCCCCTCGCGGACGAGGTTGACCAGCATATAGGTCTCGAGTTTGTCGAGGGTATCGTCGATGATGGCGCGAGCGCCCGAAGAGGGAGCGTCCAGGCGAAGGTCGTGGGTTCGAAAGCCCAGAGGCTGGTTGTAGAGCGATTCGATGAGATCGTCTTCGAAGTCTTGGGCGTCGGGGTGATGGGCGATGGCGCGAAAGAGGGTGGCCCGCAGATATTGGGTGATGGATCGAAGGGAGGCGGGCTCCGGGGAGGCCACGAGGACAGGTATATCGCTGAGGGCGAAGAGTTCGACGTCGAGGGAGGCGGTGCCGTTGGAGAGGTCGAGCAAGATCCAATCGAAGTCCAGCTCGTGGAGTTGGGAGATGAGATCCAGGGGATCGAGGTCTGAGGGAGCAAAGGGGTAGCGTTGGGTGGCGCTGAGGGCGGCTAAATACACGGAGTCAAAGCCCGTGGGGACGATGAACTCAGCGATATGGCTATCTTTGTGGCCCAGGGGCGGACAGGGGGCCTTATCGTTTTGAAAACTGGGCTCGGCGCAGCGCAGGAGGATATTGAGGGTTGGACAACTCCAGGAGGCGTCGATGCAGAGCACGCGGAAGTCGTAGCGCGTCAGGGCGCGAGCGATGTCGGCGCAGAGGGTGCTGCGTCCAGTGCCCCCTTTGCCGCCGCCGAAGGCGACGACGCGGGGTCGATCATCATGCAATGGGGGGGCGACACGGTTCACGTCTCCACCTCGTTGAAGTCAAGAGGCCATCCCGAAAAGCCATGGATGGTCCGTAAAAGCAAGGACTGACGCCACCCATCGTCGCTCAGGGGGAGGTCGATGGCAAGTCCCGAAGGTCGCTCTTGGCAATCGGGGGGGGTCAGGGTTAGGGTGAGGGCGTTCTACAAGGTCGAGATCAAGAGTGCGGCCCGGGAGAGACCATGGTTCGCATTCGTTCCAGGAATCGCCACCCAACCGTCATACCTCTAGCCAGGGTTTTGTCGTGCCTATTTTGAGTTATACCGACCCCGATACGGGACAGCAGGTCGTCGTCGAGATCAACGAGGAGATGCCCGAGATCACGATCGGGAGGAATCCGGGTAATATCATCCGGATCAATAATCCCTCGGTGTCTCGTCGGCACACTAAATTCGTCTACGAAAATGGGGAGTGCACGCTTTACGATCTGAACAGTTCCAATGGAACTTATGTCAACGGCATGAGGATCCAAAACCAGGTGCTGGAAGATGGAGATCTGGTTCGAGTGGGGGAGTTTCCCCTGGAGTACAGCGGCGGCAGTTCGGAAGACACCTCCCAGGTCGATCAGCAGCAATTGGTCGATTCGCTGGAGGCGTCGGCGGCGACGGCCAATGAGCGCCCGGTAGGCGATTTTGCGCAAGAGGGAATCGAGGAACCCACGGCTGCCGTGGAGTCGCTCCAACAGCAACGGGCGGGCCAGGGCACGGATCACCAATTTGTACTCGACGATGATGATATTGAAGAGGTTCTGGAGGTGGACGCGGAAGAAGAGGCCTATGAAGAAGAAGTGGCCTTTGCTTCGGTGGACGCCGATGGGTTTGATGATCAGACGATCGAGGGCGGCGCCGAGATCGCAGAAGTGGCCCAGAGCTTGGCGGCGATGGACGACGGGCGAGACGACGTGTCGACGGCAGAGCAGGCCGCCCGCACTCAGCGCGCCGACGGCGAAGCTCTGATGCTCCAGGATTTCGAGCAAGAGTACAGCCAGGCCGATGGACCGGATCAGATGGCGCTGATGCAAGAGCGCATCGAAGAGCTGGAAGAGGAAAACGAGCACTTGCGCGAGATCGTAGACGCCGATGCGGCGCGATCCGGGGATGCCCAGATCAAGCGGTTGCGAAGGGAGCGCGATCGGTTGGGCGATGAGCGAAAAGCGCTGATGCGACAGATCGACGAGTTGCGAGAGGAGTTGGAGGCCGCTCCCGATGAGGAGGAAGTCGCCACGTTGGATGCGCGCCGCCAGGAGTGGAAAGAGCAGAGCCAAGAGGTGGAGGCGACCCTGGAGTCGGTGAAAGCGGAGCGCCAGGCGCTGGAGTCGGAAGTGGAGCGACTGGAGGCGTCGAAGCAAGCATTGGAACAAGAGGTGGAGCAAAAGACGGAGCAGCTCAGTGCTCAGCTCTCCAGTCAGGAGCACCTGGACAGCGAGCGCGCGGAGTTGATCGCGGAAGTGGAAGCGCTGGAGGGCCAACTGCAATCACGGCAAGAGGCGCTGACCGATGCCGAAGAGTCGGTGGCTTCACTTCAGGATCAGGTGGAGAGTCAGCAAGCCGATCTGGCGGCGGGAGATGAGGAAAGGGCGTCGCTTACGGAGCGTATCGATGACCTGATGGCCACCGTGGCGACCCTGGAGCAAGATCTTGAGCGACGCCAGGAGCAAGTGGAAGCGCTCACCGAATCTGTGGAGGAAAGTCAGGTCGAGGAAACTCGGCTTCAAGAACGCATCGACGAGTTGGGCGCGGAGTTGGACCGCCGGCCACCGTTGGAAGAAGTTGATGACATCGTGGTGGAGCTCAATGAGTATAAAGAGGCCCTGGGCAACCGCACAGAAGAGCGGGATAGACTTCAAAAGGAACTTGAGGGGGTCAAGCAGGAGTTGGAGTCGAAGACCCAATTGGTCGACGACCTTCAGGCCCGCCACGCTCGCGTGACCGAAGAGCGCGATGAGTTGAGACAGCAGCGAGATATCTTCAAGCAGGAAAAAGCAGCCTACGCCCGAGAGACGGATTACCTCCAGTCGGAGCGACGTCAGACCAGTCAGGAGCTGGAAGAACTCCGTGAGCGGGTCACCGAGTTTGATGCAGAGCGATCCAAGAAGAAGGCGATATTCGAAGAGCTGTCCTCCGATCTTCGGGAGTTGGTGGAAGAAAATGATCGGCTTAATGAAAAGATGGAGCAGTTGAAAGAGACGCTGGAGGCGGCGCCGAGTCAGGAGGAGCTGGAAGCTCTGAAAGAACAGCTGGAAGCCAAAGAGGCGACGGTTGAAGAGTACGACGTGACAGTGGCGGAGTTGGAAGAGGATATCTCGGCGCTGACCCAAGATCTGGGAGAGGTGGGAGAGGAGCGAGACGAGTTGGAAGCCGCGATTGAGGGGCTGAATGAAGAGATGGAGGCCCTGCGAGAGGCCAGTGACGATGAAGAGAGCCTGCAGGAGCATATGAGCGAACTTCGGGAGGAGAAGTCGGAGCTCGAAGGACGCGTTGGAGAGTTGGAAGAAACGCTAGAAAAAGTCCAAAACGAGCGCGATGAATGGCAGGCCCTGGCCGAGGAGGAGGGAGACCAGGAGCAAGGGGGCGAAGAGTTGGAAGCGCTTCGCCAGGAGAGAGATGAGCTATTGGTGGCCATCGAAGAATTGGAAGATGCGCTCGCGGAGGCGAAGGAGTCCGGTGGCGAAGGGGCGCAACTCAATGGAGAAGTCGACGAGATCGTCACGGAGCTCAAAGAAGAGAAAGAGAGCCTGGAAGAGACGTTGGCGGCGATCATTTTGGAGCGCGATGAGCTGGAGGATCAGCTTCGCCAGGCCCGCGATTGAGCTAACCGTGACCAGGCTCAAGGTGGTGGGCCCCAGTGACTGAGCAGGGCCCGATGGTCGGAGGCGCCGTGAGGGTCGATGACGTCGATGCTCTGAAGGTCGGCGCCACGAGCGAGGATGTAGTCGATGCGACGAGTGGGCGCCGAGGCGGGAAAGGTGGGGCGTTGAAGGCGCTCGTCGGCGTCGACGAAGCCCGACAGGAGTCGGTAAAGCCATGGCGAAGGGGGATCATTGGTGTCGGCATTGAGATCGCCAACGACGAATGTGGGAAGCGAAGGGCAACGTTGCTCGGAGGCCTCGTAGACCAGGACCTCTCCCTGGGCGGGCCGGTCGGTGTTGCGGTGGGAGAGATGGGTGCTCAATAACTGGAAGGGACCCGATGGGCGGTCGATGAGCGCCGAGGTCAGTACCCGGGGTTCATCGTCGCGTTGGGGAAGATCGGTACAGCGGGGATCGGTGATCGGCCAGCGGCTTAGGATAGCATGACCATAGTACGCAGGTTGGGAAGCGTCGGTGTTGCGCTCGATGGTGGGGGTAAAAAGGTGGTGAGGGTAATCCAGGGACTGGGCGAGGTGGGCGGTCGTATCGCCGCCGGGGCCCATGGTCCAGTGTTGGCCCACCTCTTGAAGAGCGACGATATCAGGAGCTCCCATGGAGTCGATGAGATCGGCGATGGCACCAAGGCCCTGCTGGAGGCCCAGGCGAATATTGAAAGTGGCGATGCTCAGCGGTGGAAAGGCTTGTGTCATGAGGCGAGCCGTAGCAGGTTGGATGCATGGGTAAAATCTACAGGAGCATTGTCAGGAGTGCGGCGTGAATTTCAACGATGAAACATTTCGACAGGTCCCAAAGACGGGCGTCATTTTTGTGATGAGTGAGGCCGAGAAGGCGGGGTTTCGTCGCGGCGACGATCGGTGGGTCAACCTGGGCCAGGGCCAGCCCGAGACGGGGAGCATCGGTGAGGGTACAAAGCGAATCGCAAAGATTGCGATCGCGGAGGCCGATCACGAATACGCTCCGGTGACCGGATTGTGGGAGCTGCGGGAAGCGGTGGCGGACCACTATAACCGGCGTTATCGCCGGGGCATGCCCACGGAATATAGCGCCGAGAATGTAGCGATCAGTGGAGGGGGACGCATCGCTTTGTCGAGATTGGCGGCGTCGCTTGGCCGGATCAATCTCGGTCACTTTTTGCCTGATTATACGGCCTACGAGGAGCTATTGGATCTCTTTCGGCTGTTCACGCCGATCCCGATTCTTTTGGAGCCGGGGCGCCACTATGGGTTTTCGCCCCCGGAGCTGGAGAGTGAGATCAAGGGCAGGGGGCTGTCGGCGATGTTGCTGTCCAACCCCTGTAATCCGACGGGAAAATTGGTGGAGGGAGGCGATCTCAGTGGCTGGATTCAGCGGGCACGGGAGCTGAGTTGCACCATGATTTTCGATGAGTTTTATGGCCACTACGTGTGGAATGGCCCCCACGAGGTGGCGACAGCGGCGCGCTACGTGGAGGACGTGGAGCGGGATCCGGTGGTGATCGTCAACGGATTGACCAAGAGTTGGAGATACCCGGGATGGAGACTGGCCTGGACGCTGGGGCCGTCGGAGGTCATCGATCGGGTCTCGAGCGCGGCGAGCTTTCTCGATGGGGGAGCAGCGCGTCCCCTGCAACGAGCGGCGATCGGACTGTTGGATGATGGGCCCACAGACGGAGAAATAGCGGCGATTCGGGGACGATTCAATGCCAAGCGAAAGATGATGCTTCGTCGGCTGCGGGGGATGGGCATCAGCGTCGATTTTGAGCCGGAGGGATCGTTTTATATTTGGGGAAATTTGGCCGATTTACCGGCCCCACTGAATGATGGGATGAGTTTTTTTCGCGCGGCCTTGAAGCATCGGGTGATCACGGTCCCCGGGGAGTTTTTCGACGTCAATCCCGGCCAACGACGGGCGGCGCGATACAGCCGGTTTAAGGATTATGTTCGATTTAGCTTCGGTCCAAAGCGGGAAGCCCTGGAAGAGGGACTGGACCGCCTGGAGCGGTGCCTGGAGGGGGCCAGTGAACAAGGCGTGGCTCAAGCAGAGCCACTCTGAGAAGCATCGGCCAGGGGAAGTTGGATCGTGAAGGTCGATCCCCGGCCCGGTGAGGAGGTGACATGGAGGTCGCCCTGATGCTGCTCAATGATCTCCTGGGTCATGGGTAGGCCGAGGCCTGTGCCGCTGGTCTTGGTGGTGAAGAAGGGCTCGAAGAGACGCTGGACGACCTCGTCGCTCATGCCGGGACCCTGGTCTCGAATATGAACCAGGGCGTGGTCGTCGTCGCTATCGATGGCGATGGCGATGGTGTCGCCCGGAGAGCTAACCTCCACGGCGTTTTGGACGATATTGAGGAGGGCCTGGCGGAGCTGCTGGGCATCGGCGTGAATCAAGATGGGGTCGTCGGGGGTGGTGAGGTCGATGGCGATCTGTTCTTGTTCCCACTGCCAGTGGTGAAAGTCGACGAGGCCTTCGAGAATGGAGTCCAGGGGCTGGGTTTCCAGATCCGGAGAGGGAAGGCGAGCATAGATGAGGTATTCCTCGGTGATGTCGCTGAGGTGGTCGACTTCGTCAATGATGGTCTCGAGCAGGGGCATGACGTCGGGATCGTGGGGGTCAATCCCCTGATCGACGAGGGCATCCTTGAGCATCTCGGCATTGAGGTTGACGCTGGAGAGAGGGTTTCGCAACTCGTGGGTGATGAGGCTGGTCATGCGACCGATGGTGGCCAAACGCTCGGAGCGCAGGAGGGCCTCGTGTTGGTCGTGGAGGCGCTGGTCGCGCTCGCGAAGGCGCTGAGCCATGGCGTTGAACTCGCGGGCGAGGAGGCTGATCTCATCGTCGCGCTGGAGGTGTTTGTCGGCGAGGTCCACGGGGCGATAATCTCCGTCGCCGATGCGCTTGGCGGCCCCCGTGAGGTCGGTCAGGGGGCGAAGTGTGGCGAGGATGATGTACATGAGGATAAGAGCGGTGATGAGTGCGAAGATGCTGAGTAAGACCAGGCCATAGACGCTGGTTCGTTCGGTCTCGTCTGCGCGCACCAGAGCGTCGTGCGTGGCGTTTTCCAGGTCATCGCGGAGCTGGCGAAGGGATTGGTCGATGCGCCGGCTCTCCTGACGCAGGGCTTCGCGCTGGTCTTCGAGGTCGGAGGAAAGACCATCCGATTGAGCCTGTTCGTCGAGGGCGTGGTCGCTAAAGGCGGTGACGTCCTGGCTAAATCGAGCGCCTTGTTCGGAGAGGTCGAGGAGTTGGCGGTGGACGTGGGAAAAGGCCTCGGCCTCGGAGTCGGGCAGATCTTCCTGGTTGCCGAGATCGGCCATGTGGGCGGCCTCTTGGAGGCGCTCGCCGAGGTCATCGGGGAGGGTATTGAGCAGGCGCGTCAGCTGAAGGGTGCGGCGAAGCACAGAGGGATCGCCCTCGTTGAGGACGAGGTGAAAATTATTGAGATCGCTCTCGATGTCGTTGAGATGGAGACTCAGGGGAACGATCTGGTGATTGAGGGCTCGGATCTGGCCGTGGAGCAATTGGGTACGGTGGACGCCGAACATCAAGACCAGTGAGAAAACCAGGGTGATGCCGGCGAAGGCGATAAAGACCTTGGTGGCGATACCGAGTCGCATGGAGGGCTCGTGGCGGGGAAAAAGGAGGACGTCGAGGGGTGAAAGCAGCGCTCAGCCATCAGGACAATAGCGCTGATTGGGGATATCGCAATTGACGCAAAAAAACATGGCGTGATAACAAGACCATTCGTTTAAACATCGACCAAGCGTGACGATGGCCCGTCCATCCTCAGTCGCCGGGAGGGCGGCTGCAGGTCAACCAGGGGGCCCACCCGTCGAAGGAAAATGTATGGAATGGAAGCCAATCAAGCGGTGGAGGCCAATGCTCTTCGCCCTGTGCGTATGCGTCGCTCTGGGCGGTCCATGGGCGACGGCCGGAGCGCAAGAGAGCGATGATGCTGTATCGCAAGAAGCCAGCGATGAGAGCTCCGAAGAGGCTACTGAAGAAAGCGAGGCGGGGCGGCCCGATGCACGGATGCTCTTGCTGACGGCGATGGGGATCGATGAGGGAATGTCCGATATCGTGACCAGTCGGATCGACAGTTCCATCCGAGAGCGCATGGGCTCGGTAGGAGGGGTGGAGCTACTGCCCAGTTTTCGAGCGCTCCACGGTCAGGCCGGCGAGGATGCGACGCAGGAAGCTCTGGCGGAAGCCGAGCGCGACTATACTTCGGCGATCGGGTTGGTAAACGCCGGGCAATACGATGAGGCGGCGGATTTATTGCGTCGCAGTGTGACCATTCTGGAGGAGAATGTCGGTGAGCTCCAGAATTTCAATATACTCGTCGACGCCCTGGCCTATCTGGCGATCGCCCATCACCACACGGGGTTTGACCTGGATGCCCGAGACAATATTCGCCAGTACGCCTATCTGGTGCCCGAAGATTCGCCGCGACTAGAGGATTTCCCCGATGAGCTGGCAGAGAGCTATCTGGAAGAGGCTCAGCGGGTGATCGATGCCGGGCCGGGGACACTGGAGGTCCTCGCCGATCGCGAAGGGGCAGAGATCGTGCTCAATGGAGAATCGGTGGGCCGAACCCCGGCGGAGGTCGAAGAGGTCGGCTTTGGTGAGCACTACCTGGTGCTGCGCGACGGTGAGGATCTGTGGTCCGACAAGGTTCGCGTGCGGGGGCGTGGGGAGGCGACGACGGTCGAGGTTGAAATGGGCGGTGCGGAAGACGGTTCCGAAGAAGACGAATTGCCCTCGTTTTATGTGGATATGCGAGAGACCCTGGAGAGCGGGGTCTTTGATCAGGGCTTGATCCCCTATTTTGATGAGGTGGCTTCCCAGTCGGGCGCGGAGTACGTGGCCTGGACGTTGGTTCGGGGCGACGAGGGGGGCTATGCGGTTTATCCCTTTGTCTACCGACATGAAGACGGGGCGGTCATCCAGGGAGAAAAGGTAGTATTCAATCGCCAGTTGACCAATCTGCGCTCTCGGGCCTTTGAGTTGTCGGATACGATGGCCGTGGCCGTGGTGCACATGCCCGATTCGATGATGGTTGAGTCCGTGGAGTTGATCGACGAGGAAGCAGAGCCGATGGAACCCACAGAGGTAGCGGAGGGTGACCTGGAGGAAACGGAAGTCGAGGAAGAGTCCACCTTTGCGGATCCTTCCGACGAGCAACGGGGGATGGTGCCCTCGGAGGAGGAAGAAGAAGAGGTCGCCGAGGCCCCGGAGCCAGAACCAGAGCCAGAAGAGGAGCGAGGGCTCGGGGATCCAGGACCGATGATCGACGAAGACGAAGGAGGATGGAGTCGACGGCGTTATCTGGGCATTGGCGGGGTGGCGGCTGGCGTTACGGTGGGGACGCTGATGTTCTTGATGCGAGGAAGTGATGGCGCCACCGGCTTTGAGGCGGAGGTGGAGTGGTGAAAGGACAAGCAATGAGATGGAAGAGTGCATTGATCGCGACAGGTTTGCTCACCGCCGTGTGGGGATGTGGAGACGATAATCCAGCCCAGGTGTCGGTGGAGGTGTATGGGGCCGAACACGTGGCAAATAATGAATTTAGCCGCGGAATGCCGGCGATGGAGAATGTGGAGTCGGTGGTGATCAGCGCGACGGATCCCCTGTCGGGAGAGGTCCTTGCCAGCGAAACGACGTCCGTGGAAAGTGGGGGAATCAAGCTCCCGGAAATGAAGGGCGGAGATGCCCGCCGGTTGGATATCGCGCTTTACGATGGGCAGGGCCAGGCGCTGGCGGCGGGAAATACGCCCTTGTTTAAGAGCGACCAGGCTCCCTTTCGACGCTTTCGGACCTTGGTGGGACCGGTGGAAGACTTCTCCCGTATCGGCGCCCTTTTTAGCCTGGCCGGAGGTCAGGAGTCACTCAACCCCACCGTTTTCGACGACGCCAGTCTGGATGTCGCAAATACGGGCCGCGTGGGCCATCAGACGGCGGAGACGAGCACCGGTGATATCCTTGTGGTGGGCGGGGCGAGAGTGGGCGGTGAGGTCGATGGGACGCGAACACCGGATATCGAAGAGGTCTTTAGCGATATTCAGATATTTGAACCGTCGACGGGCCACTTCACGGAATTGGGGGGGAGGTTCACCGTAGAGGATGCACTGGTGGGTCAGGATCGCCTGGAAGAGGGGCGAGCATTTCACAGTCTAACGCCGCTAGGAGGCGACCGCTTTTTAGTGGCCGGTGGGTTTGGTCTGAGCGGAGAGTCGACGCGGCCGCGGGGAAGCCTGGAGATCATTGATCTGGGGGCATCGCCGGGACAACGGGTCCAGTCAATGGAGATGGAGTTGGAGGATCGGCGGGGGCATCATACGGCGACGCTGCGACGCGCCGACGGAGCGGTGATCATCGCCGGGGGACTGGGCACGGGCGACGACCAGGTGTTGGATACGATTGAGGTGGTGAATGTGCGCGACGAAGAGCTTCAATCGGGCATCGCCATGCAAGAGGCGAGGGTGGGCCACGAGGCAACCCTTCTGGAGGACCGAAGTTCGGTGTGGCTAACGGGAGGTCGCGACAGCCAGGGAACACTGGCGACGGCGGAGATGGTCACGTTGGAAGGAGATATGAGCGTCAGTGAGGCGACCTTTGATCTCAGCGAGGCTCGAAAACTCCATCAGGCCACCGCTCTGGGTGAAGACCAGAACCACCAGGTGTTGCTAACGGGGGGGTTGAACGGTGATGGAGCAACGGCCTCCTATGAGATGGGTACACCGCTGCGATCGAGCGAGCCCTTTGCCCGATCCAGTTGGAGCCTGGAGTATGCGCGGGGGTTTCATGACGTCGTCCAGTTGCCTCAATCCGGTGATGTGGTGATCTTTGGAGGAGTCGATGGCGATGGTCAGGGCGAGCGCCGGGCCGAGCGCCACAGCATCGACCTCAATAATGTGCAAAGTGCTCTGGAGCCCATCGACCGCCAGGTGGGAGAAATGCGCTTTGGGCGCCTTGGAGGCGCTTCTATCCTGGTCAATAACGGACATATTCTGGTGGTTGGCGGTCAGGACCAGGGAGGCCAGATGCGAAACGATGCCGAGTACTTTATCGGCTATGACCCCGTGCGCTAATGGACCCCGGCGAGGCGTGCCCCGTTAACGAGGCGATAACCCTTGACGATGAGGCGGCTCCTTGCTAGCTCGTATCGTCTTGCGAGAGGGCCAACGATAGACATACTACCAACTTCGTCTCAAGGCGTTATATCTCGAATTGAAGGAGAACAATCATGGCAGAAGAAGAAGTCCAAGAAGAAGGCGTCGACAACCCGGAAGAGCAGGTCGAAGAGGAGCCGCAGAAGCAATATAGCGGCGAAAAGATCATGTGCTTCGTCTCCAAAGAAATGGTGCCCATCGAAGACACCGTGGAATTGGAAGTCCAAGAGCATAAGAAAGTTCGCGTGCTTCCGCGGTTCATCAAATTCGATATGGATGAGGCCTCGGCCTGATCGATTGCGAAAGCGATGAAGAAGTGCCGAAAGCCGGCCCCGAGAGGGGCCGGCTTTTTTTTGTGGATAATAAGGAAGTGGGGATGGAGTGGGGTGGGCTCCCACTTTATCCCACCGACCTCCCACGAGTGTGAATCCAGGGGACTAAAACCCGATTGGAGAGGTCCATATGGGTCCCAAAGAGGCCTTTCTGAGGCCCGACAAGCGGAGAGTGAGGTGAAGAGAGGTCGATGGGACTGGATGGGCATATTGATCCACTTTATCCCACGAGCTTCATTGAGAGGCTGTGGAAAGCTTGCTTAAGTATATGGGGAATAAGATTTTAATGGTTTTTGGGGCCAGATGGGAGGGCGAAAAAAACACGGGATATCGCACGGTTGCGGGGCGAATTAGTTTCTTGACGCTATGATCATGCCGCCATATAGTGGCGATGTGGGATGGATTCCCATGAGGTGGTACGAAGTGCTGAAGTGGCGCTCGTCGCAAGCCAGGATGGCGCGGCGCAGTTGAGATGAAAGTCAAGGATGACTGGTGGTCAGTGATTGCACCGGATTGAGTCTATGTTTCGTGGTCAATATGAGCACCGAATGGACGGGAAGGGGCGCATCAGCGTTCCCGCTCGGTTTCGGGAAGTGCTCGAAGACCTGGACGTCACCGGAGAAAACGCAGACCGCATCATTTTGACGCGTACCTTTGAAAATTGCCTCGTGGTCTATCCCATGGATAAGTGGCTGAACTTCGAGGAAAAGATTCGACAGCTTCCGCAATTCAACCCCCACGTGCAGCGCCTCAAGAGGGTGTACGTGGCGGGAGCTGTCGAGGTGTCGATGGACAGTCATGGGCGCCTGTTGGTGCCGCAACCGATGAGGGCATTTGCGCAATTGGAACGCGATTGCGTGTGGGTCGGTCAGCTGGAGACGGTGGAATTATGGTCGTCGGCCAACTGGCAGGGAGCGGTGGACGAGGCGCTGGAAGATCCCGAAGAGCTGTCGGAAGCGATGGCGGAGTTGGGATTATAAGGGGCAACGAGGGTTGGCCAGGAAAGGCTCAAGGACGAGCACGCCGCCAATGCGACAGAGGCGGCATCGACTCAGGGACGAGTCACCAGAGAGAGTCCTCAAGGATGAGGCCATTGGTCGCGAAGCGGCCGATGGGTCCAGGGATGGACCTCTCTCAGGACTAAAGAGGCGCCGGCGTCGACGACGATCAGTCTAGGTCGTCGACGCCGGGCGACCTCACAACGAGGTAAAGCGTGTCTCAGGATAAAGCGACCACATACCACGCACCGGTGCTGCTCGAGGAAGTGCTGCAATGGATGCAGCCTCGCTCGGGTGGGCGCTACGTTGATGGAACCGCCGGGGGTGGGGGCCATACGGCGGCGCTTTTGGAGGCCAGTGCCCCGGAGGGACAAGTGCTGGCCATCGATCGCGACCCGGAGGCCATCGAAGAGGTCGAGGATCGGTTGGGCGACGCCAGAGATCGGCTGAAGCTGGTCCATGGAAACTATAGCGATGCCCCCCGGATTATCGCCCAAGAGGGATGGGAAACGGTGGATGGATGGTTGGTGGACGCCGGGGTCAGTTCGCACCAATTCGATACCGGGCGTCGCGGGTTTAGCATCCGCCACGATGGCCCTCTGGACATGCGCATGGGTCCCGAGGCCACAGCGGTGGGCCCCTGGCTCGATGGTCAGGAGGTCGACGAGATCGCGCGGGTCCTCAAGGAGTATGGAGAGGTCTCGCGGGCCTGGCGCATGGCGAAGGCGATCGCCGAGGCCCGCGCCGACGGAGAGTTGGAGCGCACGGGACAATTGGCCCAATTGGTGGTCGATGTCCTGGGATGGCCGCCGAAGCAGTCGACCCATCCGGCAGCGACGGTCTTCCAGGCCCTTCGAATCGCGGTCAATGAGGAATTGGATCATCTGCGACGGGCCGTTGAAGCTGTTCCACAGGTCGTGGGGCCCGGTGGGCGCGCTGTCTTTATCAGCTTTCACTCGTTGGAAGACAGGATCGTCAAGCACGGCTTTAGGCAACTTGAGGATCCCTGCACCTGCCCGCCGGATTTTCCGATCTGTGGGTGCGGCAAGGTGTCGAAGGGCGAGGTGTTGACCTCCCGTCCCGTAGAGGCAGGTGAAGAAGAGCGGGCGACCAATCCGCGCGCTCACAGTGCAAAATTGAGAGTATTTGAAGTGCAGGACTAACGAAGAGCCAGATGGCTGGCGGCAAACGGTGGACGTAGGAATAGAGTTATGGATCAAATTCTGGAAGAATTCCGACAGAATGCAGTGATGGTGGCCCAGGTATTGGTCCTGGTGGCCGTGCCCACGGGGATCATGCTCTCTCACGTGTGGACACAGTACCAGATCACGGAGATGGGCTATGAGATAGCGTCTGTGACCTCCGAGCATCGCGATTTGCTGGAGGAAAATAAGAAGCTGACGGTGGAGGCCCGCATGCAGGGACGAAGCGACCGCGTAGCAGAGGTGGCGATGAAAGAATTTGGGCTCCAAGAAATGGACCCCGATCAGATCGTGACTTTGGAGGGCCAGGAAGACGAAGCGCCTTCGGAGGAGTTGGTGCAGTTGAGCGCCGCAGAAGGTGATCAAGCGGTGCAGTAGCCAACCCCCGGCAAGAAGGTAGCAAGCGATGGCAACGAGCGAAGAGGAGAAGACACGCTTTTGGCTGACCGTGCGGTTGGGATTGGTGGCCGCCCTCTTTGTCATCGGGTTTTTGGCAGTGATCGGGAGGGTCTACTACCTGCAAACGGTGGAGTCCGAGAGCCTGGCGGAGCGAGCGGCCATCGAGTGGGATCGCCAGGTGGAACGACAGGCCCGGCGGGGCGATATTGTGGATCGAAACGGCGCCGAACTAGCGGTGTCAGTAGAAGTGCCCAGTGTCTACGCGCGACCCAAGATGTTGGGGGAGCCCGAAGAGGTGGCGCCGCTGCTGGCGCCGATCCTCGATCGGAGCGAATCCTGGCTGGTGGATCGGCTGACCACGGATAGTCCATTTGTGTGGCTGGAGCGCCAGACTCACCCAAGTGTGGCCGAGGAATTAGAAGAGCTCAATTTACCGGGGCTGGGGTCGATGTCGGAGTATCAGCGCTACTATCCCATGGGGTCGCTGGCGGGGCAATTGCTGGGGTTTGTGGGTATCGACGGCGAAGGCCTGGAAGGGCTGGAGCGTCAATACGAAGACAAGTTGGCCGGCGAGCCCTATCATATGAGCGTGACCCGCGACGCCGTGGGCCGGCCGATGCTATTATCTGACACGCCGCAATTTCAGCAATTTGAGGGCCACAGTCTGCGCTTGACGATCGATGAGAAGGTTCAGCGAGCGGCAGAAGAGGCGCTGGCCAGGCGGGTCGAAGAGGTGGAGGCTCAAGGGGGCTATGCGGTAGCGATGGATGTGGAGAGCGGGCAGGTGCTGGCGATGGCCAAGTACCCCGATTTCGACCCCAATCGCGTCAACGATTTTTCGAGCAGCGACTGGCGGCTGGGACCGGTGACCGATACCTTCGAGCCGGGCTCCGTATTTAAGCCCTTTGTGGTGGCGGCGGCCCTGGAAGAAGGGGTGACCACTCTGGATCGAAGCTACGATATGGATGATGGGGCGATTCGGGTTGATGGATATCCGATCCGAGACATCATTCGGCGCGAGGAGCAGACGACGGCTGAGATTTTGATGACATCGAGCAATGTGGGTTCCTATCGGATCGCCCAGGACCTGGGACGAGAGAAGCTCTATCGCTACATTCAACAATTCGGGTTTGGAACGCCCACGGGGGTTGGACTTCGCGGTGAGCAGAGCGGGCGGGTGTGGCCGCCAGACCATTGGGCGGAGGTGACCTTCGCCAATATCTCCTTTGGGCAGGGATTGTCGACGACGCCGCTGCAATTGGTGACCGGGGTATCGGCGCTGGCCAATGGTGGGGTGTTGATGGAGCCCAGCGTGGTGGCCGAGATCCACGACCGCCACGGCGGGGTGATCTGGGAGGATGAGCCGACGATGGTGCGACGGGTGATCAGCCCGGAAGTCGCCGAGCAAATGGCGTGGTCCATGAGCCTGGTGACTCTGGAGGAAGGCACGGGAACAGCGGGGGCGTTGGAGCATTTTACGGTGGCCGCCAAGACAGGGACGGCTCAACAGGTCAATCCCGAGACTCGAACCTACGACTCCGAGATGTGGGTGTCGGGATTTATCGGGTTTGCCCCGGCCGAAGAGCCGGAGGTAGCCATCGGAGTATTCATCGACAAGCCGGAAACCGAGCGCTACGGCGGAGCGGTGTCGGGTCCGGTATTCGCCGAGATCGCGGGAACAGCACTGTCGCAGCGCGGGTTATTGCCCATGGATCCCGACCTGCGCTTTCAACTCAGCGATGATCCACCGGAGAGAGGCGATGGCGAGGCGTCGGCATCGGAAGAGGGTCCCCGAGGCCCGACGCGGCCGGCGCGCCAGTTGGTCGGTGATGACTATCGTCGGGCGGTGGGGGAAACGGAAGTGCCCAATGTGATTGGTCAATCGCTTCGAAGCGCGGTCAATGATGTGCGCCAGGTGGGCCTGGTTCCGAGGGTTACAGGGTGGGGTCGCGTCGTTGATCAGGATCCGCCGCCGGGAACGCCCGTGGACGAGATCGAGGAGTTGCGGTTGATACTGGCGGCGCCCACCGAGGTCAGCCCCGGCGAGGGAGCTACGGCGGTGTCACCGCTGGATGAGGAGAGGGACGATGCCCATCAGGATCAGTGAACTCCTGGAGGCCGTGCCCGGGTTGCGTCTGAGGCAAGGATCACGGCAATTGGTGATCGGGGCGATCAGCCACGACTCACGAGAGATCGGTGAAGCGGATTGCTTTGTGGCACTGCGAGGGGCAAAGGTCGATGGCCACCGCTTTATCGAGCAGGCCATAGCCTCCGGGGCAGCAGCGATCGTGCTCAGTGCGGACCATCAACAGGACTACGACGTGGCGGTGCTGGAGGCCGACGAACCTCGGCGCTTGCTGGGGGCGATGGGCGCGGCGATCTACGGCGACCCATCGAGACAGATGGTGGTGGTGGGGATCACAGGAACCAATGGTAAGACCTCATCGAGCTTTATGCTCGACAGCGTTGCAAGCTACGCCGGGGTAGCCAGCGGGGTGATCGGGACCACCGGGTATCGCTGGCCAGGAGGATATGAAAAGGGGGTCAATACGACGCCCGATGGGCTGACCCTTCAGCGCGTGCTCCGAGAGATGGCCGATGACGGGGTAGAGCATGTGTACGTCGAGGTATCGAGCCACGCGCTACAGTTGGGCAGGGTTAGCGCGGTGGACTTCGACGTGGCGATATTTACGAATTTGAGTCAGGATCACCTGGGATTCCATGGGGATATGGAGCATTACCGCCAGTGCAAATGGTCGCTATTTACGGATTATCTTCCGGGGGGCAACAGCGACAGTTCGGTGGCGGTGATCAATGTGGAATCCCAGGAAGGGATCGAGCTTGCCCGGGCCCTGGAGCCACTTCCGGCGGTGGACGTACTCCGCGTGGCCACCGACAACGGACTGGGCAAAGAGGTGGATTTTGTGGCCCGAGATATCGCATTGAAGATAGGCGGGAGCCGGTTTGAGGTAAGCGAGGGGGAGCAACGCCAGTATGGGATTGAACTGCCGATTCCGGGGCGCTTCAACGTGGAAAATGCGCTGGGGGTGATCGCGACCTTGCGTCGATTGGGCCTGGGGGTGGAGACCATCGTCGAGGGGATGGCGAAACAATCGGGATTGCCGGGGAGAATGGAGACGGTCGAGATCGACGGCGGCGTGCAGGTGGTGGTGGATTACGCCCATACGCCGGATGCGCTAGAGCAGGCATTGTCGGCCCTGGCGATGGTGACGGAGGGCAAGTTATGGGTCGTCTTCGGGTGTGGGGGGGACCGGGACAAGGGGAAGCGGCCCATGATGGGCGAAGCGGCGATTGAGAACGCCGATCGGGTGGTGTTGACCTCCGACAATCCACGAAGCGAAGATCCAGAGGCGATTCTCGATGCCATTGAGGCTGGGATCGATGAGTCAACGGTAGGTGGGCGTCTATGGCGGATCGCCGACCGGCGGGAGGCGATCAGGTCGGCCGTACAGAGGGCGGCCAAAGGCGACGTCGTATTGATCGCCGGCAAAGGGCACGAGACGATGCAGGAGATCGACGGGAAGAAGTTGGCGTTCGATGATCGAGACATCGCGCGGCAGGCGATGGCCGAAGTACACAAGGAGAGATCATGAGCGAGGGGACGTTGCGCGTACAAAAGTGGACATTGGCCAAGATCGCGAGGGCGATGGAGGGCCAATTGCTCAACCATCACATGGGCCAAGGGAAGGTCAGTGGCGTGGGGACGGATACGCGTACCCTGGAGGGGGGCGAATTATTTGTCGCACTGATCGGGGAGCGCTTCGATGGCCACCGGTTTTTGGAGGAGGCCCAAGAAGGTGGGGCATCGGCGATGGTGGTGGAGAGGGCGTCGGCGGCCACCCATTGTGAGGTGCCGGCGATCGTGGTCGACGATACCACAAAGGCGCTGGCTCGGTTGGGGCGCGAGCTTTTTCGAGAAGCACGTCAGGAGGGGATGCACTCGGTGGCGGTGACGGGGTCCAACGGCAAAACGACGACCAAAGAGATTTTGTCGGTGCTCTGGGACATCGATGGGTCGGTGTGGGCAACGCCGGGGAATTTCAATAATCATATTGGAGTCCCCCTGACGTTGTGCGCTCTTCCCGACGATTGCGACCATTTGATTCTGGAGATGGGAGCGAACCATCGCGGCGAGATCGCAGAGTTGATCCGCCTGGCGCCGGCGGACAAGAGAGTGATCACCTCCATTGGACGAGCGCATCTGGAGGGGTTCGGGTCCATGGCAGGCGTCCGAAAGGCGAAGGCAGAAATCCTGGAGGTCGCCAGCCGGGCGACCCGAGCGATCATGCCCGTCGAGGAACGGGCAGCCCTGGAGCCGCGTGCGTTTTTGGGCTACGCCATCGGGTTTGGAGAGCGCCAGGATGCGGAGATGCAGATCACGGGCATCGATGCAAGCCAGGACAATCCGATGGGGATGGATGTAACGCTCCAATACCAGGGCCAAAAGTGGTCTCTGGCGTTGCCACTCATCGGCGACCACAACGCCTATAATCTGGCGGCGGCCCTATCGACGATGGTGGGAACCCGTATTGTGGAAGAGGAAGCGAGGCTAAACCAGGCCCTGAAAGACCTGGAACTGCCCGGCGGACGGCTGAGGCAGATCGAGTTGGCGGGAATGTCGATCATTGATGATGCATATAACGCAAATCCGGCGAGTTTAAGGGCATCGCTAGCAGCTTGTCGTCGATGGGGAGGCGAGGACGACGGCCTGACCCTGGTGATCGGCGAGATGAAGGAATTGGGGAAAGGAGCGGAGCAGGAGCATCGAGAGATGGGGCGCTGGATCGGGGAGCAAGGTTGGGTGGATTCGGTGGTATTTATGGGGGGGCACGCAGAGATCATGGCCGAGTCCGCGCGCCGCGCCTCCCGGAGACTGGAGATTCGGGCCAGTGAGGACCACGATGAGGTGGCCCATTGGATCCGAAACGAGCGACCGACAAAATTGTTTTTGAAAGGTAGCCGAGCCAATCGGCTGGAGTTGATCGTGGAAAAGCTAGAGCAAAGCGGTTAGCCACGTACAGAGAGTTCGCTGCAAGGGCGGGCCGACGCAAAGACCAAAAAGGGGCCGATTGAGCGGCCCAAGGACGTAGGAAAAGACATGCTCTTCGAACTTTTTTTCTGGCTCAAAGATAGCTTTGGCCCGCTGAATGTCTTTCGCTACGTCAGCTTTCGGGTGGTGGCGGCGATGCTGACGTCGCTGGCGGTGAGCTTCTTTTTATACCCCTGGTTTATTCGCAAGTTACAGGCCCAGCAGATCGGGCAGGTGATCCGCGAAGATGGCCCGGAGTCGCACTTTGACAAGGCCGGTACTCCCACGATGGGCGGGGTATTGATTCTGTTTGCCGTGGTGATCTCGACGCTGTTGTGGGCAGATCTTAAAAACCCCTACGTGGGGGTCGTTCTAGGGGTGACGGTATGCTTTGCGGTGGTGGGCTTTATCGACGATTTTCTCAAGTTGAGGGAGTCCAATAGCGATGGGTTGAGTGGGCGGATGCGACTGGCCATCGAGTTTGGGGTGGTGTTCATGCTGATGATGGTGATGTTTCACAGCGAGGTATTTGCCTACTCCACGGAGCTGTACCTGCCCTTTGTGGCTACGGATCGCTTTAGCCTGGAGTTACCGCTGTGGCTGTACGTGCCATTTGCGATGATGGTGATCGTGGGGACGGCCAATGCCGTCAACCTGACCGATGGGTTGGACGGCCTGGCGATTGGGCCGGTGGTGATCGCGGCGGCCACGTTTTTGGTCCTGGCCTGGAGTTCGGGCACTGTCCTCCACTACGAGGAGGCGATTGGGCAGGGGGCGACGGTGGTGCACCGCTTTGATGTGGCTGAATATCTGATGATACCAAATGTGGAAGGGGTGCAGGAATTGGCGATCTTTTGCGCCGCCATTGTGGGGGCTGGAGCCGGATTCCTGTGGTATAATTCGTTTCCGGCCCAGGTGTTTATGGGGGATGTGGGAAGCCTGTCATTGGGAGGAGCGCTGGGAACGCTGGCAGTGGTGACGAAGCACGAGCTATTGTCGACGATTATTTTCGGGATCTTTTTGGTGGAGGCGCTTAGCGTCATCACGCAGACGGTGAGCTATAAGCTAACCGGCCAACGGGTATTTAAGATGGCGCCGATTCACCACCATTTCGAGATGAAGGGGTGGCCGGAGCCAAAGATTATTGTGCGCTTTTGGATCATCGCCATTATGCTGAGCCTGGTGGCGTTAGCGAGTTTGAAGTTGAGGTGAGTGCTCGCCGCCGCGCTCAACCATGGCCACGGAGGGCCAGCGATGAAAAGTGATCTATTGTCGAAATTGACGCGGCGGGTGAGCTCGCCGACGGAAAGCCTGGAGAGCGAAGAAGGGCCGGGGTGGGATGTGCTGCTACTGGGGGCCACGGTCATACTATTGGGCCTGGGCCTGGTGATGCTCTATTCGGCCAGTGCTGTCATGGCGGCGGATCGGATGAGCAATCACGCCGCGCTATTGACTCGCCAGGCGCAAAATATCGGCCTGGGAATGGTGGCTCTTCTGGTGGCTCTGCAGATCGATTATCGGTGGTATCGGCGCCTGGTCTACCCGATTTTGGGGGCGACGGTAGTTCTCTTGGGATTGGTACTCGTTCCGGGGTTGGGGGTGATGGAGCACGGGGCGAGGCGATGGCTCAATCTGGGATTTTTCCGATTTCAGCCGGCGGAGCTGGCGAAGTTAGCTGCCGTGATCTTTTTGGCCTATTCGATCAGCAAGAAGGGCAAAAAGATGGGGAGCTTTACGGTGGGGTTCATCCCTCACCTGCTGATCATCGGTGGGCTGGTATTGCTCTTGATGGCCCAGCCTGATTTTGGAACGGCGGTTATGCTGATCGCTTTGATGATGATTCTATTATTCATCAGCGGCGCAAAACTATCCTATTTGTTCCTGGTCACCCTCGCTGGATCGGTGGTTGCCTACTTTGCGATCAGCGGTAGTGAGTATCGGATGCGTCGCATCCTGGCGTTTCTCGATCCCTGGAGCCATCGCCAGGATATCGGCTACCAGATCAGTGAGTCCTTGATCGCCATTGGTTCGGCCGGGCTATCGGGCCACGGGCTGGGTCAGGGGGCCAGTAAATTGGGATATGTGCCGGAGTTGTGGAATGACTTTATTGGCACGATCTTGGCCGAGGAATTGGGGATTGTGGGCATCATCCTGGTCAGTGTGCTCTTTGTCACCATGCTTTGGCGGGGCGTCAAGATTGCGATGAACGCAGACGACGCCTTCGGGATGTATCTGGCCTTTGGGTTGATCTCGATGATCGCCATGCAGGCGGTGGCCAATCTCTTCGTGGTCACCGGGATGTTGCCCACCAAAGGGTTGACCCTTCCCTTCGTGTCCTTTGGAGGAACCTCAGTGCTGGTCGGGCTATTTAGCGTGGGGATCTTGCTCAATATTTCGCGGGGCGATCCCGATTGGTGGGAGATCAACCGGCAGCGGCGAGAGGCAGAGAAAGAAGAGAAGAAATGGGAGAAGAAACGCCGACGGATCATGAAACGACGCGATGACCTGCCGAGCTAAGGAGCGGAGATGGAGTTGGAGGACGAAAGCATTCACGTAGTGATCGCCGGCGGCAAGACAGGGGGTCATCTCTTTCCCGGGGTAGCGGTTGCCGAGGCCATAATGGCGATGGACGGCGGCCATCACGTCACATTTGTGGGCACCGAGGAAGGACTGGAGTCGCGGGTAATACCAGAGCTGGGGTTTGATCTTCGCTGTGTGGACGTCCAACCCCTCAAGGGGGGAAGCCTGGGTGCCCGGTTATCGTCGCTGTCCACGTTGCCGGGAGCAGCTATTGAGGCCCGATCGGTGCTCAAGGAGCTGGATCCCGACGTCGTGGTTAGTGTGGGCAGCTACGCCGCCGGCCCGATCACCCTGATGGCCTCCATGATGGGCAAGAAGACCGCTCTGATGGAGCAAAATTCCTATCCAGGATTGACCAATCGCCTGTTGAGCCGGGTCGTGGATCGGGCTTTTTTGACCTTTGAGGAGAGCGCCCAACACCTGAGTCTGGCCAAAGGGCAAGTAGGGGTGACGGGAAATCCGGTTCGCCGAGACCTGGTGGATCGAGCCAGGGAGTTCAACTACCGCGTTCGAGATGACGAGGGGGCCTTTCGGATTCTCGTCATCGGTGGAAGTGGAGGAGCGGGAAGCTTTAATGAGTCGCTGCCGGGGCTCTTCTCGGCCCTCGAAGAGCAGGGGTCAGAATTGTCGATTCGTCATCAGGCGGGGCATGGCAGAGCGCAGGGGGTACGACCGCGCTACGAAGGGTTTGATGGAGACGTGGAGGTGCTGGAATTTATCGATGATATGAGCGAGGCCTATGCCTGGTGTGACCTGCTGATCTGTCGAGCCGGGGCGACGACGATCGCCGAGGTGTTGACGCTGGGGATCCCGGCTTTGTTTGTTCCCTTTCCCCATGCCGCCGACGATCACCAACGCTCCAATGCGTTGGCGATGGTCAAACAGGGGGCAGCGGTGATGATCGGCGACGAGGAATTGCACTCCCCGCGATCGGA